>CAZFWT010000007.1:0-15640 GCA_964522635.1 uncultured Halobacteria archaeon
TCGACGTGCACATCGAGACGGCGGGGACGCACATCACCGGTTTACCCGTAGCGGTGAATTTCCAGTGCTGGGCCGCGCGGCAGGCGAGTGCGACTATCCACACCGATGGTAAGGTCGAGTATAAGTGAGAAATTTCGTAAATTCTACTTGCTATAACGTTCTTCGCTTTTATATTGGCCCCTGTAGCCCTGATGGTCTTACACAATCAACCCTGCACTTGTTCAGCTTCTTTATCCTGCTTTTCACGCAGGGGTACTGGGCCGTTTGATGCTCGCCCGCCATCATCGCCCGCCATCGTAGCTCCTTAATGTTCTACGCGCAGGTTCCAATCTGTTCACAGAGCGGTGGTGAGCGATAAGGGCGTGTCATTATAATAAATGGAGCAACGGCGAACTCATACTCATGGGCTGGCTCGAGGTACTCGGAGATCACTGGCGGAAAGTTGTACAGATACTCGTTAGACCAAACAGAAAACTCGTATACCTGGCGCTCTTCTTCAGCGCGTTTCTCATTTTCTGGGTCTCCGGTGAGGGGCATCCTACCAACTACGACTACTATGTTCGGTTGTCCGATGCCTTCTTGCACGGGCGGTTGTATCTTCTGGAGCAGCCGTCGTGGCTGAACGAACTCATTCCTTATGACGGGAGATACTATGTCATTTGTCCACCGCTTCCCGCCGTGCTGATGATCCCGCTGGTTGCCTTGGTTGGAACCGGTCTCAACCAAACCCTGGTCTCTATCTTCATTGGTAGTTTGAGTGTCGTTCTGGCGTGTGTCGTTGCGAGAGACGTGCTGGGAAATGATCAGAATGATGCTGTACCGATCTGGGCGGCAGTGCTCTTTGGCTTTGGCACGATCTTCTGGTATCTGACCAGCGTGGGCTCGGCATGGTATCTCGCGCACGTAATCTCAGTCCTCTTTTTGTTCCTTGCAATCCATGAGGCGCTTACGAAGAGGCGGCCGTTAATGACCGGGCTGCTCGTGGGGGCGTCGTACTGGTGTAGATTGCCGACTATCCTCACGCTTCCATTCTTTGCTGCGATGATTGGCTTTGCCTACCGCAGGGAGAGATCAAAGATACTGGTGCCGATCCTCAAGCTGGCAGCAGGAGCGTCCGTTTTCGTCGGTTTGAATATGCTCTACAATTATGTCAGATTTGGCACGCCCTTCGATGTGGGCTACTGGTTGATCCCTGGCGTCGTGGATGAGCCGTGGTTTAACCAGGGGCTGTTCAACTTATCGTACATCCCCTGTAATGTGAGGACCATTTTTGCAGCGCTACCCGTATTCAAGTCTGAACCGCCCTATGTGCTGCCCCCCTGGACGGGCATGGCGATCTGGGTGACGACGCCTGCTTTCATCTACGCGCTCAGATCGAAGAGGACGGAGGCTGTTACCTGGGCCTCTTGGCTTGCCATCCTGGCGGTTGCCTCAGTGCTATTCACGCGAGGCTGTGCAGGCTGGGGCTTTGGCTACCGGTATGCGATGGACTTCTATCCGTTTCTGTTTATCCTCACCGTGAAGGGCATGGGCGAGCAACTCAGGTGGCATCATCGAGCACTTATTCTCCTCTCGGTTCTGGTCAACTTGTGGGGTGTCATCTGGGTTAATAAGTTCGGGTGGTGGGCGTAATGACCCGGTATATCCTCCATTGACTCCCGGTTAGCGTTTCGCCGTAGATAAGCTCAAATCGCCTTTCATCTTCGAAGCTCGATTCGTTTAGCTCAAACCGATTCTCTTTCGCGAACCCTCGTTCATACGGCCCGATGCAGATGTACTCCACGCCATATTCCTGGAGGAGCGAATAGTTACCCTCGTACATCGCCTTCATGTCCGCTTTCCGTTGGGTCACACTCGTCCACGGAATACCGTGCGACCACAGCCAGCCCTCATAGCCCATCACCCGCGCTCTCCCGGTTAACGATGGAATCGGGTGGTTGTGCGCAGTGCTCGTCAAGAACAACGCGTCTGGCGGTGTATTCTCGCGAAGCCAGTCCGCCATCACGATCTCCTCGCCAGACCATACCACATACCGCTGCTCGAGCATGGAGGCGTGCGTGACGAGTCCGAAGATCGTGCTTCCAAAGAGCACCGCAGCGAGCACCACCGCAACAACCGTCTTCGTGCGGCGGCCTGTGAGCTCGCGCACCCACAAAAACGTCAGCGGCGCCATCGCACAGGTTAGCGCAAGCCAGTGGAGTAAGAGCTTGTAGTTGTCGAAGTACCACGGCTGGAACTTGATGAGGTTCGCGAGCACGAAGAGAAGGAGAAAGGGCACAGAGAAGATTCGGGTCTCTTCCTTAGCTTTGAGGAATCCGAAGGTGAAGAGGATGAAGAGCCCGCCGGCATTGAGCGCCCAGAACGTCTCCACAAGCAAGGCGGATTTCACCGCTGACGACAGCGAGGCGGCGGCGGAAGACCAGTCAAAGCTCATGATCATATCCCGGTTCGTATCAGCCCAACCGGGGAAGAAAGCGAAGAACCCTTCCGAAACGTCGCTCCGGATCTGTAGCACCTGCGGCAGGGCGAAGAGCAAGAGCGGCAGGAATAAGAAGCAGGGCGTTCGCCAGTCCTTTCTCGCGAGCAGCATAAAACCCGCGAGACAGAGCCCAACGAACCCGGTCGCCATGAATGAGTGCGCATGAATGTAGGGAAGCAGACCGATGAGCGCACCAGCGGCGAAGACTTCTTGGTACCGCTCGCGTGCTGCCCTCGTTCCTTCTTCGTGCTCAGAAAAGAGCGCGTGATAAAGCAGCAGATACACCACGAATGAGACCGCCAGGCCGATGATCGCGGTACGCTGCGGCATGATCACCGCGTAGATCGGGTTGAGGAAGTGGATGTTGATCTCCTGAAGCCCGCCGGGGAAGCCAGCGAGCACAAAGAGTGCCGTCGCGCCGACACCCGCTGCCTTTGAATTGGTCAACCGAAAGGCGAGATGATAGAGCAGCCCGAAAAGCGCGAGCTGGAAGCAGATATTGGGCACGAGGATCGAGCTCCGCAGCGTAAAGCCCGTCTTCATCAAGATGGCAGAGTAGAAATCGAAGATGAAGGGATAGTGTGTCTGCATGCCGGGGAACTGTGGGTTCTGCACGGGGAAGGTAAAGGTGTCGCTGTACACCAGTGAGGTGATCAACGAGGTATGCCAGGGATAGTCTGCCCAGACAGTGTGGAACGCATACCAGTTTCCCGCGGCGTCCGGGAGAAAGACGCCGTACCAGTTCATGAACAGCACGTACAGAAGAAGAGCACTGAAGAACGCTAGGGTAGGTTTGTCCCCTAATAGGCTCGCGCTCCAGTTCCGCTTCAGAGTTTCTAAAGTCCAGTTACCTGCCTTTTTGGTGAGCCCCAGCAGCAGAACCGAGACAACGGTGCAGAGCGCGATGCAGAGCAGAACACTCACGGAACTCAGCGAGCCCAGAAACGCAGCGAAAATGAACGCGATCCAGATCGAGACGGCGTGGCCCACGACGAAGGCGACCAGCGCGCGCTCGAGGCGACGAAACGGATACGGGAGGAGGGCGGAGAGCGAAAGACCGAGCAGAAAGCTCACGAGGATGAAGAGCACCCCAAGGATCATGGTTTCTCTCATTCATATGTTCGCCAGCTTTTTAAAATTTGCCACCACACCTAATCGGACGGCTGTTGTATCGTTCTCTTGTGCTGCTCTATCTCCTGCTCCGCAGCCTCAATATCGGTGATCAGGGACTCAAACTCTTTTGACGTGGATTTCGACCTCAGGATTTCTGCCTTGATCTCCACTAAATGATCAATAATGCGGTCTGCAACGGTACGTGCTGCTTCAGGTGCGGCAAAAACTAACTTATTCCTGGCAGCAGCGACACCCATATTGCGCAGGAAGAGCACTGATTCCTTAAGGATACTCCTCTCATGCTGCTTCATCGCAAACACAGCTATGCGCTCAATCAATGCAGCAGTCTTTTCTATTGCTTCGCTATGTTCGTTCTTTATCATCACGTCAAGTAGTTTCGAAGAAGAAGTTATCATGTACTTTACCATACGATATTTCTCTAATGCGTACAACTCTACAGTAGCATCGTGATAAAGAGTAAAAATCCGTGCAAGTTGGTCTTCCATTTTGCTGTTTGTAGCTATGTATTCCCTGAGTATATCCTGCAATGAATCGATCATCTGCTGAGTCGCAACATCGTACTCCTTCAGGATCTTAAAGCCGATGAGGTTGATATTATCCAGCACCATTCTGGTGGTGTAGTTCATCCGTTGGGCGATCGTATGCGTGCCCACCTCCCCGAAGATCTCTAACACCTGTACCATTGAGTCGTCGTCTGCTTCGATGATCGCTTCTCGTCCAATCCCGAGTAGATGCTTCAGGAAAAGGGGTGAAACGTAAGCTTCACTTTCTTTGCTTAACTGTGCCATGTAGCAGCGGTATATCTCCTCAATTCCGAACCTCGCAGTCCCTCGGTCTCCACTGCTGATCGACTTCTCGATGATCTCCGTCACCGGGAGCACCTTATCCACATCGCCGGGTATGCGCATCTCACCTTCCCGAAAATAGCGCTGGATCGAGCGGAGATACTCGTCATCCACCTTACTCAAGAGGTGGCCGATCACCGATTCGGGTTTGAGCCGGAGCATGGTGATGAAGAAGTATGGGACGAGTATCACAAAGCTCAACGCAGTCAACAGCACCGATAATTCCACGTACATGCTCTCTACGGGCTCTTCCAGCTGGAGCAGGGCGAAGACATTGTAGAGCAGACTGCCGAGGTAAATGGCGATCACCGACCAGAAGGTCAAGCTCTTGATGTGGAGGTCCATGATCCGGTGGGTGTACTGTTGTGACGCGAACTGGACCGCCATTAAGGTGAGCGAGATGACAATCGCAAATATGGCGGAGAGGCCCTCAACGCCTACGCCTTCCAGTATTCCACGAGCGCCATCAAGGTCGATAGGTGCGGAGATGAGCGGCGTCAATCCGAAGAGCGTGAGCGCTATCAGCACCGCAAAGAAGCAGATAATAGCGGGTATGAGAACCTTCTCCAGCAACGCTACATTGTATTGCCTTGCCTGCCCATGAGCGACGATGAGCGTCAGCACGTTCTTCCCAGCCCGGTAGTCGTAGTTGACCTCATCCACCAGTGTCTTTATGAAGTAGACCCCGAGTCCTGCCATCTCCGGCTCTTCCATGATCGCGTCGAGATCAGGAGTCTTTACTGAGGTCGGATCGAACGGCGTGCCTTCGTCCGCAATGGTTACCACGATATTCTTCCCCTTTTTCCGACAGGAAAGAGCAATGATCCCCCTCTTCTCGCGGTAGCCATGACTTATTATGTTCGCACAGGCTTCATCCACGGCCATTTGAATGTCAAAAACCTTCCGGTCGTACAAGCCGCGCGCTCTCACGGAGTTCGCGATAAAATCACTTATTTCTGATAAATTCTCCAGCTTCCCTTCTATTTCAAGTTCAAAACGCTCTTTCATTCTACTTCTTCTACGATCCTCAGGCAACCAAGAGGGAAACCGAATGTGATGGTTTTAGTATTCATCCAGCTGTCACCTTTGGGACTTCGCTTTGCTCAACATTCTGATCTCCAAATTAGCGTAACGCTCCATATTTTAAATCGTTTTCGATGGTGTCCGTCTATACACTGCGGGGGGGGGAGCTCTAACCGCATCAGGAATCGGTGATCTGAAATTAAGCAGCGTTTTTTCAATAGCCGTTTCAGGGCATTCGTTGAGCGGCGATGAAACGGTAGATTTAAGAAGAAGAGCCGGCTTTGGTAAACGTAATGGGCTGGAAACACATCTGTAACCTCGCACAGGTTTTTCTCGCGGCGACAGGGAAATGAAGCGAGAGATAGTGCCCCGGAAAAGCGACTTGATCTATCGATTGCGCAGTCTTCCGATGGCTGGTGCCGTTTTGCATGTTGGTGCCCATCCGGATGATGAAGATATTGGACTCCTCAGTTATATTACGGGCAAATACGGAGCGCGAGCGGTTTACTGGTCCGCAACGCGTGGCGAGGGTGGCCAAAACCGAATCGGGCCGTACAAAGAAGAGCAGCTGGGAGTTTATCGTATCTGGGAGGCGCAGAATGCGCGTGCTATCGATGGTGGGGAGTCCCTTTACGGCCCCTTTTTTGATTTCGGGTACAGTAAAACAGCGGACGAGAGCTTTTACAAATGGGGCCGTGAGGATGTCGTTAGGCAGATCGTCCGCGCTATTCGAATGGTTCAGCCTCAGATTCTGGTCGCCCGGTGGCGGGGCGATCCTGACGACTTCCACGGGCACCACCAGGCGATAGGAACGGCAGTCTATGAAGCGTATGAAGCTTCTGGAGACCCCGAGCAATTCCCGGAGCTGGAAGAGGAGGGGTTCTATGCCTGGCAGCCACAAAAATTCTATCATAGTGTGAATAATTCGGGCGCCGATCTCACGAACGGAGGTGCCCTCAATCTCCGGGGAACGTGCAATCCCGACTATGAGCGTGACGGTATCCTGCGCATCAATACCGGGGAGCTCGATCCTATCTCAGGAATGAGTTACCAGGAAGAGGCGTGGGCGGCTTATTGCAAGCATCAAACACAATCGATGGGGGTGATTTCAAACCCCGGGGACTTCTATTATTATTTCGCACTCTACGAGAGCCAGGTTGAGGTGCCTGCTCGAGAGACGAGCATCTATAACGGGCTGGATCCGACTCTGACCGGCTTGGCAGACTATCCCGGACGGGGAGCGCGCAGGTTGCGTAAAGACCTGGAGCAGATTAAGGCCAGATGTGCGGAGGCGCTTCAGATCTATCGGGTGGAGAACCCGGTGGACGCAGCGAAAAAGATCCTTGAAGGACTCTCACTGCTCAAAGCACTCAGAGCGAATCTGGCTGGAGCGGATCTCGAGCCGCAGGCGGAGAAAGCGCTTGATGTATATCTGGCTCATAAGATCGCCGATTTTGAGGAGGTTGCCGCGAGATGTCTGGGGCTCAGGCTTGAATGTCTCACGGATGATGCGCGAATCACGCCCGGCCAGCGGTTCTTGCTGACTTCAACATTGTGGAATTTCCTGCAGAGCGAGGTTAGCCGCGTCGCGTTCACGGTGCTCGTCCCTGAAACGTGGGAGATTAAGCTTATAGACGAGGCATCTGCGGCGTTGAGTTCGACTTACGCGGTGATTGCGGCTCCCTCAGCTGAGTTATCCACCCCGTACTGGTTGGCCAAACCGAAGGTGGGCGAGCAGTACATCTGGCCGACAGGAGCGACTGCAGGCCATCCCTTTGGGCCACCCCCGGTGCAGGTTGAATGCCAGGTACAGCTCGGTGGAGATCAGCTCACTCTGCGAGCGCCTGCGATTCTCCGTGAGAAATTCCCCGGCGGGCAGAGGGAATTGACCATGGCGGTTATCCCTCCGATATCGCTCAGCCCGCAAAAGGATCGTGAATTCCTGGTGGTTGGCCCGGAGGATCAGCGTGTGAACTTGGTGGTGACGGCACGGAGCAATATGGAGCACGAGGGCGTTGAGGGTTTATTGCGGCTCGAGGTGCCCGAAGGCTGGCACGTAGAACCTGGTGAAATCGAGCTTGCTCTGGGGCCCGTGGGAGACTCCACTTCCGCGTACTTCTCGGTTCGGGTACCCAGAGCTACACCGGCCGGGCACTACACACTTCGCTATGTCGTTCGCGTCGGCGATCGTGATTACGACGTGGTGCTCCATCCGATACGCATGGGAATGCCTGGCCTACCTGGTCTGCCGGATGAGTCGAATTGTGTCAGGGAGGAATTTATCATCACCCCCGCGGTGGTCGAAATGTGCCTGATCGACGTCACGTTCGCGAAAGGGCTGAGATGCGCTTATATTCGCGGTGCGCCTGAACCCATCCCTGAGGTGCTGGAAGCGTTCGATCTGCACTTTCGTCCGATTACGGATCAGGAAATGGCGTTCATTGAGCTTATGCAATTTGACGTGATTGTCGTCGGTCCGAATGCGTATCTCACGCGATCAGAACTCAGGAAAAATTACGCGCGGTTTCTGGACTACGTAGCGCAAGGAGGAACGCTCATCGTTCAATATCAGGGCTACGGCTATCAAGGGAAGGGGTTCGCACCATATCCCTTTGCATACAACCAGCCCCATGACCGTGTGAGCTATGAAGACGCGCCGGTGACCTTCCTCGAGCCGGGGCATCCGATTCTTAACTGGCCGAACAGAATCAGCCAAGCGGATTTCGAGCACTGGATCGTGGAGCAAGGCCTCTATTATTTCTCGAGCTTCGATAAGCGCTACCAGCCTATTATTGAAGCGAACGATCTGGGTGAAGCGCCCAAGAAAGGCGGACTTCTTGTCGCGGGCTATGGTCAGGGCACCTATGTCTATACCGGGCTATCTTTCTTCCGGCAGATACCGGCCGGGGTGACGGGTGCAATCCGGCTGTTTGCCAACCTCATATCGCTGCCCGCCGCGCGCATCCACGAACGCGCGGAGTTTCTTAAGTGCGTCGCCTTATTTGCTCCGCTATCGGACGAGGACCTGTATGAAATTGCAAAGCTGATGTCCGAGCGCTGGGTGGAAGATGGCGCGTATATCTGTCGAGTCGGTGACCCAGCGGATAAGATGTTTACCGTGCTCAGGGGCGAAGTGGAGATCCTGAGGGAAGTGGCAGGTAAGGTGGAGCTCTTTTATCAAGAAGGCGAGGGCGATACTGTGGGAGAAATGTCTTTTTTTGCTGAAACGCCCTGTGAGGTCTCTATCCGCGCGAAGGGTGAAGTTCAGCTGCTTGTAATTGAGGCAGAGCAATTCAAAGTATTAATGCAGCAAAAACCGATGCTGGTTGGCCAGATCATCAAGGTATTGGCCAATGAGCTCAGGAAGATAACCGGGTGGGAGAAGCGTTAGGATGCGCATAGGAATGATGTGCCATGCGAGTATGGGTGGGAGCTCCCGCATAGCGGTGGAACTCGCGTCTACGCTTGCTCTCCGGGGACATGAGGTACATCTCTTCGCCCGTACTGCTCCGTTCTTCCCCTGCCGCGTTTCACGTACCCTCACGCTCCACACCCTACGTGAGGATAATGGCGACCACCATCCTGCGGAGTTGCTCCTCGATTGGCCACCCAATGAGCTCGAATCGTACATGAAGATGATCTTTGAGGTAATTGAAGAGGAGGCACTTGCTGTACTCCATTTCCACTATGGGTTCCCCTTTGCTTTCGTTGCTGCTGAGGTCAGGAGACGACAGGGAGATGCCTGGCCGGTTCTTATCGGAACGCTGCACGGGACTGATGTTACCTGCTGTGGCGATGCGGTGAAACGGGCACAGATGATGCGATGGCTGACGTATGTCGACGAATTAACGACGGTTTCCAGAAGTCATGCCCAACTGGCCACGAAACTGCTCCATCTATCCGCTGCCCCCCGCGTGATCCCCAATTTCATCGATCTGACGGAATTTCAAGCTAGGTCTCGCGAAGTTCAGCGTTCTCGACCACGAATCGTGCACATATCTAATTTCAGGCCAGTTAAGAACGTTCTACGCCTGGCTCAACTCTATCACGAGATCAGGGAGCACGTGGACGCTGAATTATGGCTGATTGGCGACGGTCCCGAGCTGGCTACACTCAGAGCAGCGCTGCACCCTCATGGACTTGAGCGCGATATCACCTATTGGGGGATACAGCGCAATGTTGCCGCTATCCTCCAGCAGACTGATTTGCTCTTGCTCACCAGTGCCTACGAGAGTTTCAGTATGGTTGCGCTGGAGGCGATGGCGTGCGGAGTCCCGGTTCTCGCGCCGCGTGTGGGTGGGATCCCCGAAGTAGTCGTTGACGGCGAGACGGGCTATCTCTATCCCGCAACTGAGCCTTCGACTGCGGTAGAACTCGCGATCCAGCTGCTAGCCGATCCACAACTGCTCATGCAGCTGAAGAAGAAGGCGAGAGCGCATGCAGGCACCTTTGATAAAGAGAAAACCGTCTCGGATTATGAGTCGCTCTATCAGCAATGGGTCGAGCGGCGACCGCAAAAGGAGCACGAGCCGAGGGTCTTCGGGAGGCGAGGATATGCTGAACGAATTTAGCCCGGTAGAATTTTTTGATGTTGCCGAGAATCATGAGGCAGCGGAACTCTTCGAGGAGGTGCGGTATGTCTGGGAAGCGGTGGCGATCTTACCTGCGTATATCGAGCGGATCATTGAGCCGGCGATTTTGGGCGATGTGGAAAAAGGAGCCTGGTTGGAGCCTGGTCGCGTTCGCCTGGAAGAAGGCGCGCGCGTTGAACGGGGGGCTATCGTACGGGGCCCTACTATTATTGGCAGGAATACCGTGGTTCGAAGCGGTGCGTACATCCGCGGACACCTCCTGGTCGGGGCTGATTGCCTTATCGGGGCTGGCACGGAGACGCGGCAGCTGCTCATGCTTAATCATTCGAATATTCCGCATCGTAATTTCTTTGTCACTTCGCTCGTGGGGAATCGCGTCAACGTTGGTGGTGCGACCGATACAGCGAACGTTCTGTTAGACGGCAAGGAGGTGGAAATCCGAATTACCCGTGCCGATGGGATAACAACCTTTTATCACACGGGCATGACCAATTTTGGGGCGGTCATCGGCGATGACACAAAGCTGGGGGGGCAAATCCTGCTCCAGCCGGGAACGGTGGTCGGGAAACGGTGCCGGATTTATCCACAGTGTGCAATCTCGGGCTATATTCCGCATGATTCCAGTGTTAAACCAATGACCGGTAATTTATCAATCACGTCTCGTATATAGTTAGTAAAGCGAAGAAGAAAACAGAGCAAGCTCCTTCCACACCACCAACAAGAAGGTAACCATACCATGAGGGTGTTTGTAGATTCATGGGCACGTGAAGGGAAACTGATCGAGATCGAGGATGAGCTCTCCTCGAAGTACGAGGTTGCCGCGCTCTGCGCGCAGCGAGAGCACGAAGGTCTACCGATCCTCTTCCATAACGTTGACGGTAGACATACGGTCCTCATGAACGTGCTCGGCAGTCGCGCACTGCTGGCAGAGGCGTTAAACGTCCCCCAGGAGCAGCTCCTCCAGTTCCTTGCTGACCGTTCTGATTGCAGCAGCTCGTCTGAGGATGGCTCAGTTGCGGTCGTCGAGCACTCGCCGACGCGGGAAGTGGTGACTGCGCCGAAGCTGAACGAGCTGCCGATACTTACCTACTTCAAAGATGACGGCGGCGCCTACATCTCTGGCGGGATCGTGGTCGCGGAACGGAACGGTGTTATGAACGCTTCATTCCACCGGATGCTCGTCCTGGACGGGAATCGCGTGGCTGCGCGACTCGTGCCCTCACGACATTTGTACAAGATGTACCGTGAGGCGCTGGAGCAAGGTGAGTACCTGAGAGTCGGGATCGCCATCGGCGTTGATCCGCTCATTCTCTTCGCAGCCGCGACGCGGGTGCCGCCGGGTAAAGAGTTCGAGTATGCGGCAGCACTGAAACGATGCCCCGTGGAGCTCTTTAAGCTCGACAACGGCATTGCTGTCCCGCATGCGGAGTTCGCCTTCGAGGGTATTATCGGCGAGGAAAGAGCGCGAGAAGGACCATTCCTTGACATCACGGGCACCTATGATCGCATCCGTGACGAGCCCGTCATCACGCTCACAAGGATGTATCACCGGAAAGAGCCGATCTATCATGCAATTCTCCCCTCTGGTAAAGAGCACCAGCTGCTCATGGGCGTGCCCTACGAGCCGCTGATCTACCGGGCGGTTGAAAGCGTGGCACGCGTCAGGAACGTGTATCTGACCGATGGCGGCTGCTGCTATCTCCACGCCGTGGTGCAGATAAAGAAGGAGAAGGAGGGCGAGCCGAAGAACGCGATCATCGCCGCTTTTGCCGCGCATCCCAGCCTCAAGCGCGTGATCGTTGTGGACGACGACGTCAACCCGTTCGACCAGGCCGATGTGGAGTACGCGGTCGCGACGCGCGTGCGCTGGCACGAGGATCTCGTTTTGATACCCGGCGTCAAAGGCTCAACGCTCGACCCATCCTCGCAGGACGGCCTGACCACGAAAGTAGGGATCGATGCGACAAAGCCACTTGCCGAGGCCGAGCAGTACGAGCGCGTGGTAAAGGCGGCGATAGACACAGCGTCATCACGCTCCTCGTATTCGACCTACAGATGATCAATCCATTCGGCCGATCCGCTGCCTGATTAACCGCATCACCTCGTCGGGATGCTTTGTGGAGAACACGAACTCGTCAAACCCGCCCCGCTTCAGCGCGAGTACCACGCGAGGCGCGCCGATAATATTGTACACCAATCGCCATTTTCCGCGTACCCGCCCTATGCGAATCCCCCAACCTCCGTATCTGAGACTCGTGACCTCGTCCACATAGCAGCGCTCGATCAGCTCCCAGGGGATGGTACGTTTGATAATCCCGAAACCAACAGCGACCGCGCGCGGCGACAGCTTGATAACGAGCGTGCTGAACGTAATCGCAAGCGCGAGGAACAGGAGCGCCATGAGTATGTAAAACCCATTCGGCGCCGGGTTCTCACCAATTGGCCCTATCAGCACCTGATAGACCACCACGGAGACAAATACCGCGCTTACAAAGCCCAAAATGGCCGTGAAACTCCATACAGTTATCCGCTCCTCATACAGGGCTGCTTCGAGCTGCATAATCTCGCCTGAGTTCTCCAACATCTTCATCTATAAGTAATCGCTCTCATGGCGACGACCGCGGATCATGCCTGACTCTACACGGGTATTGCATCGGGGCTCCGAAAGACCGTGATGCCCTCCATCTTCTCCAATCTTCTCGTGTTCTTGATATCGAGATCGCGGATGTGCACCCGCACCGTCCCGCCGAAGCTGATCGCGTCATACGTGCAGAGCTCGATACAGGACTTGCAGGCCGTGCACCGTAAGCCGTCTATTCGCACGCGATCATCCCGGTAGATCGCATTCTGCGGGCACTGCTCCAGCGGCGGGCAGACCTCGCAAGTGCGGCACGTTTGTTGGTCCAGGCTCATCGGCATCGTCGTCTCCTGGATCTTCTCGAAGTCGGTTGGCACAATATACACAGGAACGCCGCTCTTGACCGCCTGCGCCACGAGATTGGTGATCAGCGAATCCGCGATCCCCCGCACGATCTTCGCCACCGTGTTTGCGGTGCATGGCGTAACGATGACGAGATCGTATTCGCGCTTCGCAAGCCGGCCGACGAGCGGTGAGCTATAACCCTGCTCCCGCTCGCTGATCACTTCTTTAAACTCCCGCGCAATCACTTCCTGGAGCCCGTATATCCGCGCCACTTCAGAGCCCGCACCCGAGAAGGCGACAGTGACCTCGTGCTCGCTGCAGGTGCACTGCATGAGCGCAAAGCTCTCCAGAAGGAGATGCCCGGCTCCGGTCACGCACCAGAGGAGGTTCATGTTCACGGTTGTAGCAAACTAAGCGGTAAGCGTAAACGCGCGCGGCACGCGTCACTTCACGATTTTCGCGATGTCGATCTCAATGATATCCTCCGCACCTTTGCTCTTCAGCAGCGGGATCAAGACGTTCACCTCGTGCTTGCTCACCACCGTCTCCACTGCGTAATACCGGGTGTGAATGATATCGGAATCATAGAGTTGCGAGATCGTGGGCCGCTTCATCGCCGGCAGCACCTCGATCACCTCCTTCAACCGGTCGCTCGCGACGTTCATGCTGAGCAGCACCTTCCCACGCGCCTCCAGCACGCCGGAGAGTAACGTCCTGATCTCTTCCATCTCGCGCCGCTTCCTCGCATCCGCCCACGAGTCCTTGTTCGCGATCAGCTTCGTGGACGACTCCAGCAGCGTAGCGATGATCCGCCAGTTGTTCTTCCGCAGTGTCTCGCCCGTCTCCGTCAGCTCCACAATGCCGTCCATCATGTCCTTCGCCTCCGTCGCGCCATACGAGAAGAAGATCTGCACCGGGATGCCGAGCCGCTCGAAGAACTTCCGGGTGATGTTCGGGTATTCCGTGCTGATCTTGCTCTGCGGCTTCAGGTCTTTTGCATCCTGAATTTCCGTGCGATCCGCCTGCACAGCCAGAACAATATTCACCGTGCTCTCCTTCTCCGCGGCCTTGCTGTACCGCATATCCGCGATCTCCACGACTTCCGCGTCGCGCTCCTTGATCCAGTCCTTGCCGGTAATGCCCATGTCGAAGTAGCCCTTCTCCACGTACTCCGGTATCTCCTGCGGCCGAAGGATCTTCACCTTCTCGATCCTTGGATCGGTGATCGTCGGGTTGTACTCCCTACTCGTAACCTTGACCTCCAGGTCCGCCTGCTTGAAGAGCAGCATCGTCTGCGCCTCCAGGCTGCCCTTCGGGATCGCTATGCTGATCATCTTTTATGGTTAAGTTGTGATCGCGATTTAAAAATAGACCTCCACGACCTCAAAGCCGCTCGCTCGTACGCACATGATCGCTACGGTTCTGCTCGACGAGCGCGGTTGCCCCCGTTGGGAGCATGGTGCGGCTGAGCATCACCTTAAAGATACTCGGTCGCTTTCCTAATTACTGGCGGGACGCCGATTTCAGTCAGATGAACGAGAAGACGAAACACTTCGTGGCACGCAGGTTCAAGGCGTACTATACCGCGGCCGCGGCAAAGATCCGCCCACCACGGGAGTTCTGGCAGCGTGAGTGGGGCTTCGTGCTCTTCGATCAGCACTATCCTGATAAGCTCGTGATGCGCCGGCATACCGCGCTCCACACCGAAACCGATTTTCAGAGTTACCTGCGCGAGTACGCGCCCGCGCACGCCTATTACTCGACCGCGGTATACGACGATCCCACGGCCGATATGGCGAAGAAGGGCTGGCTCGGTGCTGACCTCATCTTCGACCTCGATGCCGATCATATTGTGAACGAAGCTGAGCTCCCGCGCTACTCCTACGAAGAGTTGCTCGCGCTCGTGAAGGCAGAGACGCGGAAATTGCTCGACTTCCTCATCCATGATTTCGGGTTCGCCGATAGAGAACTAGAGCTGGCGTTCTCCGGCTCGCGCGGCTATCATATCCATATCGCCACCGAATCGGTAAGAGGGCTCGGCAGTCGCGAGCGGCGCGAGATCGTGGATTACGTGATGGCCACCGGGCTCTACATCAAGAGCTTCTTGGTCTCGCCCACTACAACAGAGCAGGAGCACACTGCTGAGCAGCCGCGGAAGGCCGATATGAAACTGGTATCCGAAGGCTGGGGCAGACGCGTTCGTGACGGATTGCTCGAGTTCCTCCATGAGCTCGCGGCGATGGAGGACGAGCAGGCGCTGCAACAGATACGCGCGATCGGCGGA
The DNA here is from genome assembly GCA_964522635.1 of uncultured Halobacteria archaeon. Lineage (GTDB taxonomy): Archaea > Halobacteriota > Syntropharchaeia > Alkanophagales > Methanospirareceae > JACGMN01. Next base: position 15,281 of record CAZFWT010000007.1, read on the forward strand.
CTGGAGCGGAAGAAGGCGCAGACCATCCTCCGAATCGCGAAGGATGAGACCGTGATGCGCCGAATTGAGAATGGTCAGATCCCGCAGTTCGCCAAGCCGATTTGGACCGCCTTGACCGAGACGGTGACGAAGGTCGTCAGGGTCAAATCAGCGGATCGCGTGGACGAGCCCGTGACGGCGGACATTAAGCGGCTCATTCGCCTGCCCGGGTCGCTTCACGGCAAATCCAGTCTGCGCGCGAATCCGCTGACCCTCGAGACCTTCGAGGACTTCGATCCGCTCGCCGATGCCGTCGTCTTCACCAACAAGCCCCTGGAAATTTGCCCGCTGCGTGATTCTGCAATCACCCTGCGCGGCGAG
>CAZFWT010000007.1:15740-39321 GCA_964522635.1 uncultured Halobacteria archaeon
CAAGCCCCTGGAAATTTGCCCGCTGCGTGATTCTGCAATCACCCTGCGCGGCGAGCGCTATAAAATTGCGAAAGACGAAATCGAGTCGCTACCGGAGTTCGCGGCGCTCTATTTCCTCTGCCGTGGCGCCGCGGAACTCGCCTGATTAACAGCAATCGAAACTGATATGTCTTTGTACCGCGTCTCTTTTACCAGTAAGTAAGTGGCATGGACATAGAGCAGCTCTGGGGGATCCTGCATAAGGAAAGAAGTATAGCTGCACTACAGGAATTGCCCGAAGGGTTCTGCGAGGACGTCGGGAGCTACATCGCGCAGTTGAAGGCGGAGAAGTGCGAGGTGGACGAGCGTCGAGCTGAGCTCGTGGAGGACGAGATACGCAACGCGCGCATGAAGGTGGAGGATATCGTGCGGCGGCGTATCGGCAAGATCGTGAAGCTCGCCAGTTCCGGCTCCAGATCGCCGCCCCGGGGGATGCTGGCCGCTGAGGAGGAGATCTTCGCGGGCGTCAAGCGTCACGTGGATGAGGGTAAGGAGCGCTTGCTAGCCCTGATGCTCGACCAGCGAGGAAGCGCCGCGTCAGAAGCGCAGAGCGAGCTGAAAAAGGCGGTTCAGGAAAACGTACCGAAAGCGCAGCATATAGAGCGGAAGGCACAGAGCGGACAGAAGGATGAAGAAAAACAGCCGCAGCACCAGGAAAAGCGAAAAGAGCAGCCAGGGCCGTCCTGGAACCTTTTCAGATCGACCAAGCCCACACCGGCCAGGGAACGCGGCGAGGAGTTGCACATCGTTCGGATCCTGGATGACATCCCGCCCTTCATGGGGATTGACGGGAGAATTTATAAACTGAAAAGAGAAGATGTTATAATGTTGCCGAAGACCAACGCGGAGATCCTTTGCAAGCGCGGTGTTGCAGAGCGTTTCGAAGGTGAAATCGAGCATGGTGGAGGTGAGCACGACGAAAAATGAAAATGCCAAAGCAAATGCGGATCTACTGCCCGTTCTGCGACAAGCATACCGTTCACAGTGTGGAGAAGGTAAAGAAAGGACGGGCCTCTTCACTCAACTGGATCGTTCGCCAGAAGAAGCGCAGATCAGGTATTGGAAATATGGGCAAGTTCTCTAAGGTCCCCGGCGGCGATAAACCGACCAAGAAGGTCTTCCTCAGATACCGATGCTCAGTGTGTAAGAAAGCGCATCAGAGGCGAGGCTTTCGCGTTGCTAAGCTTGAATTGGTGGAGTGAGTGGCCGAGATGGAGAAGCGAACAAAGAGCAAATTCATGCGGGTTAAATGTAACGACTGTGAGCATGAGCAGATCGTCTTTGATCATGCCGCGACACAGGTGAAATGCGATGTCTGTGGCAGCACCCTGGTTGAGCCTGCAGGCGGCAAGGCGGAGATCAGAGGCAAGATCATCGAGGTCTTTACGTAGATGGCACGTGACGAGTGGCCGGAGAAAGGCGACTTTGTTATTTGCACCGTGCAGCAGCTCGAGAGTTTTGGCGCCTTCGTCACCCTCGATGAGTACGGCGACAAAGAAGGGCTCATCCACATCGGTCAGGTCTCCTCCGGCTGGGTGAAGCATCTCAGGGATCACGTGCGTGAAGGGCAGAAGATCGTCTGCAAAGTCCTCTACGTGGATACGCGGCGCGGGCACATTGATCTCTCCTTAAAGGCGGTCAAAGAAGGGCAGAAGCGGGAGCGGATAAAGGAGTGGAAGAACGAGAAGAAAGCCAAGAAGTGGCTTACGCTTGCGCTTACCACGCCCACCGCGGCGGTGAAAGTAGGAACGGAGGAGCTGGAGGCGATCGAGATGACGCTTCTGGATGCCTACGGCAGCTTGTACGACGCCTTTGAGGATGTCGTCCGCGCGGGTAAAAGCGTACTCCTCGAGCTCGGCATCGCCCCGGAGTATGTCGATGCGATCGATGAAGTCGCCCATGCGAACGTGAAACTGCCTTCGGTTCAGATCAGCGGATACGTTGAGCTCAAGTCCCCGTTATCGAACGGAGTGGAAGTGATCAAGGAGGCGTTGCTCACCGCTGAGGCGCTGATCAGGGAGCAGCTATCGGCAAAAGCTCCTGATGCATCCACCGAGGGCACCAGCGTTGAATGCTTCTATATCGGCGCCCCCCGGTACAGGATTCGTGTCACGGCGCCGAATTACAAAGAGGCGGAGAGCATCTTGAGCGAGGCGGCCACGACTGCTATCTCTTTTGTCAAGCAGCACGGGGGGTCCGGTAAGTTCTTCCGTAACCTCACATAGCATACGAACATAAAAGAGGTAAAACTTTAATGACCTCAAAAATAAGGAGATGTGGGGTGTGTGGCGAATATACCTTACAGCCGATCTGCCCGAAGTGCGGCAGTAGTGGGACGAAGCGGGTGAAACCTCAGCGGTTCTCCCCTCAAGATCACTATGGAAAATACAGACGGATGATGAAATATGGACGAGATAGAGCTACATGAGCTGAAAGAGGTGAAATTGAACGAGCCGGTGATGCTCGAAGGGCTTCCCGGCGTCGGTAACGTGGGCAAATTGGTGGCTGAGCATATCATCCACGAACTCAAGGCCGAGAAGATTCTCGAGCTCTACTCCTGGCATTTCCCACCCCAGGTACTGGTCGAGAGCGATGGGACCGTTCGTTTGTGTAAGAATGAGTTCTACGCCTGCCACTCGAAGGAGCACGACTTGTTGATCCTCACCGGTGATCAGCAGAGCGTGACCAACGAGGGGCATTATCTCATCGCAGAGACGCTGCTCGATATCGCAGAGCGGTACGGGGTCTCCCGGATTTATACGCTCGGCGGCTACGGTATCGGGCACCTCGTGGAGAGGCAGAAGGTGCTGGGCGCTGCGAATACCGTTGCGCTCGTCGAGGAGATGAAGCAGTACGGCGTGGAGTTCAGGGAGGAAGAGCCCGGTGGGAGCATCGTCGGAGCCTCCGGTCTCTTGCTCGGGCTCGGTAAATTGCGCCAGATTCCCGCGGTCTGTTTGTTAGGGCTCACCTCTGGCTATCTCGTCGATCCGAAGAGCGCGCAGGCCGTCCTTGACATACTGGTGCGTGCGCTGCATCTCGAGCTTGACACGCAGGCCTTGAAAGATCGTGCCGAGGAAATGGAAAAGGTCGTCGAGCGCTTGAAAGAGATGGAGCAAGCGCAGATGCCGCGGGTACGCGAGGAAGAGCTTGGCTACATCCGGTAACTGCTCTCTTCCCGGGCTCGGTGCCGTAATGTAACGGCCCTGAGAAAAAAAGAGAAAAAAAGGGAAACCGGGGTGCTGTGCCCACGGTTCTGACGTACCCTGCGGATTTTATCGCTGCTAGGCCGATTCTGCGGTGATCACCTTCAGCGAAGTCGGCATTTTGACCACATCGCCGATCTTGAGGCCCACCACGTACTCCAGTTCCTTATCCTTCGCGATATCTACAATCCGCTGCGTGATCACGCCGTCGAAGACCACGCTGTTCGTATCATCGCTCGCATCCTTCAACTCTTTCGCGAGATCTCGTACCGTGGTTTCCTTGAGGACGTTCTTGTCCTTATCCAAAAGTCGAGCCTTAAAGGTGCCTTCGAGTTCGTCGAGATGTGATTGGAACGGGTTTGGCAGCTTTTCTCGCTCCTCTTTCGGCTCTTTCGTTCGCTTTCGCTGAATGACACGCTGCGATTCCCGTTCGGACTCCTTCTTACCGTACTCCTGCTGCTCGACCGGCGTTTTGTTGTGCAGGGATTTCGTGATCTCCTTGTAGCTCATGTCCTCGACGCTCCGGCCCTCGGGCGTCGCGGCAATATAATCGACGTCAGCGACCTGCAAGAGCTCCTTCAAGATAAGTTCGCCGCCGCGATCACCGTCAACGAATGCGGTCACGGTCTTTCGCTTGCTCAATTTCGCGATCACCGGCGAGATGTTCGTGCCTTCCACCGCTATGGTATTCTTGATCCCGTATTTCAGCAGGTTCAGGACGTCCGCTCGCCCCTCCACGATAAGAATAGCGTCTGAGCTTTCCACATTCGGGCCCGCTGGCAATCCCTTGTAGTTCGCGATCTCCTCCATTCGTACGGCCTGCTTCACCTCGTTCACCATCAACTCGCTCTCAATCCCCTTCTCGACCGCCTCGTGCAGGAGCTGCTTCGCCCGCTCCGTTATTTTCTTCCGCTTCGTTGCTCGAATGTCCTCGATCTTCTGTACGGCCACCTTCGCTATACACGGTCCGACACGATCGATCGTCTCCAGAGACGCAGCCAGAATCGCGGTCTCCACCTTATCCAGGCCCGAAGGGATGAGGATCTCGCCACCGGACTTCCCGCCCTTCGACTCCACATTCACCTCGATGCGCCCGATTCGGCTGCTCTTCTGCAGGTCACGCAGATCCAGCTCTTCACCCAATAAACCTTCCGTTTGACCAAATATTGCACCCACCACATCGGATTTCTCTACGAAACCCTCAGCTGTGATGTTAGCATGAATGACATATTTTGTGGTATCTACATCATGCATCTTAGGCTCCTCCTTTGAAGTATCATCTATCTCCGTGAGTCTTTGACGTTGCCATCGCTCTACCTCTCTGGCACTCGGATTCTACTCACTGTATATAGTTCACTCTGATAAATAATAAATCTTGGAAGAATCCTCCCACCGCAAACGCGTGCAGATAATCGAGCTGGCACCAATTCAGCCCGTTACGAATCTTTAAAGAACGCCGGGCTCCGCATGATTTCTTTTGCTATCTTGCTTCCGCCTTCTCGCCGACACCCTCAAAGGCGACCTCGAGGCGAAGTAGCGAGCGGCATACAAATTACCCCCGCTGCCATCACCGTCCGAGCGTTCTGCTTCGTCAGCTCTTATTCGACGCGCCGTGCCGCGATGGCTGCAGCTACCCACTGACCAGTAACTCCCCTACCTCTCGCTCATACACGTCCCTCAGATAAGCAGTCGTTCCCCTGATGATCCGGGTGATCGCATAGATGAAAAATATGGCGTACAAACTGCACGCAATGAAGAACAAAAGGAGAATAGATCTCAGCTCGCTTTGTAAACGATCGAGATCCCCCGTTGTTTGCTCGTACAAAAACCGCTCGCCCGCTACCGTATACTTCTCGGATGCTTCAGCCAGATAGCGCTCTGCGGTTTCATAGCTCGCTACAAACGTATCGTAGTTATACGGATTTACCAGAAGATACCAATCCCCAATTCTGGCCAGGTCGTTCTCCTTGCTCGTTGCTATGCTGGTTTCCGCTCTAATGCGGAGATCAGTCGCATCACTCACCAGGTCATCGTGTTTGTCCATGAGCAAAGAGCTTTCATAAACGTTCTCCAATCTCTTCTCTTTATCATTGAGCAGCCCGTAAAGTACAGCCGCATATTGATACGAAAGCGCAGCATCGAGCACGTTTTCTTCCTCAGCTAAACCACTTAAGTCATCGATTGCCAGTGCATGCTCCACTGCTTTCTTTAAGGTCCATCCACGCAATTCAAGCAGCATCGCTTCATCCTGCAACACCTCCTCGGTCGTCTTGCCCGCATCCGCTGCTATAGCCGTTGCATAACCCGCTATAGCTGCGTTGTTCAGATTTGAGTTTGATTCTATCGTGGCTGTTGCGACCGATGCCGCTGATAAGCTCTCCACCGCGCTTCCATAGTTCGCCGATTCGGTGAATACAATACCGTCATTTAACGACGAGAGTAGCGAGAGCGTTCCTGTCATCAAAACCGGTATTTTCCCCCAGTCCTCCGCACTTATTTCGCTGCGCTCCACATCCTCGAGCAGCTCTATCCCCTGTGCTATGATCGATTCAGAAGAGGGATAAGCGCGATACAGTGGGCTTTCTCGGAAGGATCGAAGCCCCTCTATCATCTTGCTGATATTGATTGGGACGATCTTTGCCGTTACCGCTATACGCTTTGCTGCGATCTGATAGGCACCCACACCATACGTCCATGCATAGTCCTCGGGCACAGCCTCTAATCCCGGCGCTATCGTGATGGTAACGGTTCTTGATTCACCAGGTGGGATTTCCCGGAAATCCATCTCTTCTGTTAGCCAGTTCCCGTATTCACCGGTCTTCGAAAAGCGTAAATTCCGCACCGGTTTGTAGAGGTAGGTCTCAGTTAACGTGATGCTCGCGCTTTTCTGTTCATACCCTCGCTCCTGCAATTCGATGGACCCGAAATCAATGGAGGTTGGTGTGATGATGAAGTCAACAGGCCATGTTATCACTATGGTGACGTCCGCTGTTCCACGACCAGCAGCTCCCGCGTCTACGTATACGCTTCCCTGGTATGTCCCTTCAGGAGCATCATACGGGGCAATGACACGGAGTCGAATGTTCTTATTGCTCTTTCCCGCAACCTCGTTCGGGGACTCAACGATGGTGATACTGATCCCGCCGCTGGGAGACTCTATGATGCTGCTGCTCACCTGCATGGTCTCGTCACCCTCATTTCGCACTCGCACATAGACATTCCGCTCGTATCTTGAAACAGTCCCCTTTGGCTTATCAAACGTTATTTCCAGCTCTTCATCAGTAAGTGTGCCAAGCTTCGCGGGCAATAACATATACGCCTCGAGATATATCGAGCTTGTACTTATGGTCGTATGGCTGGTGGGCGTAGACAGGGAGAAGGTCCATGAATAGTCGTTCCGAACCGGTGTTCCCGGTGTGAGCTGAAAGGTGACGTCAGAATATCCACCTTTTGGGACCGGTATGCTCGTAGGGCCTTTCACCGTCACCCAGCTATTTCCACCGCTCTGTACGAGGTTTACCGTACCGTCTTTATACCCGTAGAGCTCACGGAATCGAACGGTCTCTGAGGGTTTTTGGGTACCACTAACCCGCCCAAAATCGATTGAAGAACGAGAAACTTCGATCCTCGCAGAGTAGGTTATCGTTACCCTGACGGTAACGTCTTCTCCCCCGATATCCAGTGTAAATGTGTGCGTCTCATCTTCACCAGATGGTGATGGTAACGCCACAATGGTAAACTGAACGGTAGTGGTTGAGTCAGCATCACAGGTAAAAGAAGAAGGCCTGGTGATGGTTATACGGGATGAGGGCGTAGGAGAGATATCTATATTGCCACTAACTGTTTTATTTTCGTAATTAGTAATGGTAAAAGACAGCGTTGCTGTATTATCTACAAACTGACCGAATGAGAAGCTTACATCTCTATGAGAAGGGCTCACTGCTATATCTAACGCACTCACTGGCTGCATCAAAAACAATAGAATGGTGCACGAAAAAATCACAATTACTGTCTTAATCAATAAGCGCTTCACCCAATCTCGTATCATGTACATCACCATCCCACCGTTCAAAATCTCGCCATAAAAATACCGTGAAGAAGGAAAGAATAAGGAGATATAGTGCTACTCCTTTGAGTGTCTCGAGTATCAATCGCTGATAAACTGTTCTTATCTCCGATTCAATGCCGCCAAGATTCTCCAGCTCGTTATCCTGGTGTTTCTCATAGAGAGTCTGCGCTTGCTCAAATGAATCCTTCGCCTTCAGTATCTCGATGAACGCAGCACCAAAGAAACCGGACGAAGGACTTTGTGCGCTGGCAAGGTGTGACCGTGATGCAGTAATATACTCGGCGGCCCGCTCCATATCGCGCTCGTATATCCATTCGTCTCTCCGTGACTCGAACTCCATCCTGCTGGCATCGCTTATCGTATACACGCCGCCCTTTCTATATGAGCTCGAGCTGAGCTGCTCATACTCGATCTTCACCCGTGTCTCTTCCTCGATCCTTGAAAGCGCCTCAAAGAATTCACCTTCTCCTCGATAAAATCGCTCCAGTGCGAGCGCTGCAAGCATGGGTATCCCATATTCTTTTGCGATATCGTACCGGTCAAGCATGCTGAGGGACGAATTTATTCGCTCCGCGAGCTCAAGTGCCGCTCTGTGGTCTAAAGGCTCTGCGCTGTTACTCAAATCCGCGAGCTCTTCGAAGTCACTAATAATTCCGAGGAGGAGTTCCACCCACTCCTTGGTCACCAGCGTGACTTCCTCGCCTTCCATGCCCTGGAGCACCGCCTGGGTCTGGGTCTTTGCCAGATAGAGTTCCTCATAAGCGCCAAAAACGCCGGCCCTCTCTTCCGCGTCCGTTGCTAGGAGCTCCGCAATCAGCTCTCGCTTCAGAGCGTCTGAGCCGGCCGCAGGTGGGGTAAAAAAGAGCACGGGGAGGGTAATCAGAATTACTGCTAAAGTCAGCAAAATAACTACACGGTGCGTGTCCATCAATAAGTATAAAGGCGCAAAAGGCTATAAATCTTTAAAAAGACGTTATGACCCATCTCTTTATCGGGTTAGGACCCGCCGGGGAGGCCATCCTCGATGCTCTGCTGAATTATAGAGCGGTGAAAAGAGCCAGGCCCATGGTGCTCACGGCCGACCCGGAGAACGCGAAGGATGATCGGACAGCGGAGACCATAAAAACTCTGAAAGGCATTGATTTCGCACTCATCTTCTCTGGCCTCGGGGAGAGCGACCTGACGCCCCGTATCGCAGGGCTCTTGACCGAGCTCAACATACCGATCTTTCTCGTGGGCGTTGTCCCCGCGAAGAGGCGGGAAAAAAGCGAGAAGCTAACAGCTGCGTATCGATCGCTGGAAAGGCTCGAAAAGCACGTGCGCACTGTTCTCATCGTTGATGACGAGAGGATTGCACACCTGCCAAATTACGAAGACTTCTACCCTGGCTACAACCGGTATATCGCCTCCTGCATCGCTGACCTCCTCGTAGGAGCAGCAGCACCGGGATCCGCTTCCGCATCAGAAGGGATTGCAGCTCTGCACATGAGCGAGGTGTTCAAGCTGTTATCGTTCGATGATGAGCCCGGCTATGTGGCCTTGTCACGAGCCTCGGAGCTGACCAAAGGGTTATGGGGCTATATCTTCCCCTTTCTGCGCCACAAACCGCTTGACCTCAGAACACTTCTTCGCGTCTCCTTAGAGAAGTTCAGCGTTTCTGATATGCCGTTAGGCTGCGAGAAGTGCTTGTCCATCCTGCAGGTCCCTGACTATTATATCAACAGCAGGAGTGTGGATCGGGAGCAGGTGGAGGAAGTGTTGCACACGCACGCGAAGGAGTACCGCTTGGCTGTATTTCCGGCAAAGCGGAACATAGCTTCGATAACCAATTTATTCACCTTTAAGTTTGACCAACTGGAACGATTACGCGAGATAAGGAGGCTTGCACATGAGACGGTATAGGATTCTCGTTCCACTTGTATTTCTGGTATTAATTGCGCTCGGCATCTTCATTCTCTTCAATACCGGATCTGACCTTGCAATAACCATCATTCTCTTGTTCATCCCCGCAATGATTGCAGTCTCCTTTCTGGTACGATACCTCACTACGGTACGCAAGAGAAGCATAACTGAGCGGGTAATGGAGCGCGATGTCATGCGAATCGCCGATCGCTATAGAGAAGAGCGGCGTATATTATACGATTTTGAGCATAAATACGGGATAAGTACCAGAGAATTCATGGAAGAGTTGAGTAAAGTAAAAGAAAGTCTGCTTGAGCTGGGATGCGAAGTGAACGGAAGAACAAAGATAGACCGCTTGAAGCTCAGAAAAGTCGTTTTCGCGGATATAGAATGGGCGAATAAACTCTTCGAGGGCATAAAAGACAGGCACGAGGTCGTGCTGTATTCCCGAATGATGGATAAATGCTCGGAATACCTGGAACAGCTAAAAGAGCTTGAAGCTGCAGGCTATCCAAATATACAAGGTCAGATAGAGCGGCTGCAGTCAAAGCTGCGGACCGGGGAACGCATCATCGTGGAATCGCTCGAGCTCTCCTTATTTATGAATGACGCTGGGTCGATCCTGGAAGAAGCACTTCAAATCGCTCTACAGGACGCACACCGCTTGGAGGTGGTAGGGCGAGAGATAGCAAATGTAGACACCTCCCGGATCAGAACGGATATCAAAATCGTCGAGCATAGCATAGAGCATGGGAACTACGAAAATGCAGCACGAGTATTGAAAAGCATGATTGAGCGATTAATTGCTCTATTAAAAGACGCGTTTGAGCAGTACAAGGCAGAGGTTCTTGAGCTGACGATCGCCGTTTCTGAGCTGCTCGATACGAGCGAAGATAAAGCGGAGGTGGAAGCACTAAAAAAGGGCATAGATGCCTGCATGTCCCCATCGGAGATCGCAAAGCTGCGCGAGTATGGTGACGCGCTCATGAGGAAATCTATTGCCACGCTGGAGACGGTGTATCACAAGATTTTTGAGCTGGAGGCGGAAATAGCGGAAGCAAATCCCGCAACAGAGGTCTACCCTGTGGAATATTGGTCCAAAACTAAGATGGAAGAGGTTGAGGAGCTCAAATCGGTATCAACAATTGATATAAAAGGCTTCATTCGCCGATACCGGCTTTTAGCCTCCGATGCTCATTCACGTGTGCTCTATGATGCCGGGAGGCTGAAGAGTATAACGGAAGAACCCCAAAGCGCTCCTTCTAACAAAACAACAGAAGAGGATATACCCGGGGAGTAGTTCGGTTCCCGTGCCCCGCCTCGTCGGCAAAACTGAACACCACCCTCTGCCGCGATCCTCAAAGCGGTCTCCGCTCAGCTCGGGCAGCAGGCCGCTGCAGAGCTGGACGTCAAAGCACGAAAAAGAGGGATAAGCAGCCCCTGGGAGGGCAGAAAGTTGGAAGCGCGACAAGAGCGTGAGAGTGGGACAACGCGCGGATGATACCCGGGCTCCTCTAAGGGGTACATTAAAATACTCATACGAGCTATAGTAAAAGGAAAGAGGGATTGGATATGGACCCTACGAGTATAGGCATCCTGATTGTTGTCTTATTGCTCATCGTCGAGGTAGTGGTAATGCTCTTGAAGCTCAAGGTGGACAAGATGCTGCTGCTCATGCCGCTCATCGGTGTTGTCTTCGCAGTTATCTCCTTTGCATTGAACTCGTACCGTGATCTGTTGCTTTCCTCGCTATCCGGCTACGCGCCGCATATCGTGATTTATGGCCTATTAGCCGTGGGCGTCATTTTTGGCCTGGTCGGCGTTGCAGTATGGTTCAGGGGCGAAAAAGAAGCGATGAAGCTTGCTTCAACTGCAAAGAGCATTGATAGCGCGATTGCGGGAATTGAAAGCGACATACGGGGGAGCGGGATGGATATAGAGCGGTTCGAGGAGGAGATGGGCGCCATCAAGACCAAGGTGGAAGAATACGAAACGAAAGAGAAGGGGGTATGAGCTTGCGAGATGGAGAAGGGAGAAGATACCGTTAATAGGATTGTCATAGGGATTGGCGGCCAGGGAAGTACCATCGTCAATAACATCCTTCGAACCCTGAAGTACAAAGCAGGGAAAGTCCCCAAGAATCAGGAGTTCTTGATCATCGATACCGATCAGGCTTCTGCAAGTGCATGCACCGAGGTTGAGGAGCGGAAGAAGATAATCCTCAATAGACCGGACACCATCTTGATGAAGAACGCTAATCGATGGCTTCCTGACCCGTATCTCTCAGCTGCTGGTGCCGGGTGCGGACAGCACCGGATCTACGGGCGCGCAATGTATAATGTGCACCGGGAGCGGATATTCAGTGCGATCGGCACGGCAGCATCGGAATTGAGGAACCGAACGGGCGGCAAGGACTTTTTTATCATTATGGTCTGCGCATTCGGCGGCGGAACGGGCTCGAGTATGCTGCTCGATGTGGCCATCGATATCAGGGATTGGATATCAAAGCAGTTTGGGTCCGAGCCGGTGATCTTTGGCATTGGTATTCTCCCCTCCAGCAAGGAATCCGCGCTCCCGACCGCTAACGCCCTTGGAGCGCTCAAAGAGCTCCATTTCCTCATGTCCCATACTGAGGACATCGTCGTCGAAGACAAGAATTATTCTAACCCCTTCAAATTGTTCTTCCTGCTCGGCAGAGACCTCCAGGGGCAGAACCGTGATGATGAGCTGGAGCGGGCAATACCACGCTTCCTCCTCGACCTCGGGTTCCTCCCCGGGGGATCAGTCGAGACGAAGGGCAAGTGGCTCGACCTCAATGACCTTCAGAACAGGGCACGCGGTTACGAGAACAGGTTTGATTCTCTGGGATACTATGAGTGCTTATTCCCCACTGAGAAATTGTTCTTACTTTACGACATCGAGGATGAGATGCCGGGGGTTCGGCAGCGATTGGTGGAGATAGAGGCGAAGATATCCGATATCCGCGGCAAGATAGATTCGGAACGGGGTGAATTGGAGCGGTTTGAAGGGCGGATACGGGACGTTCAGCGCGAGATAGAGAGCTACGAGTCGGCATCGGGGATGTTCACGCATACGAATGTAGGGGCGACAGCCGATGCCAAGGTGAAAGTTGATAGAGCGAGGAAGAAGATATCGAGCTTGAAGGAAGAGGTCTTCGATCTTGAGATTCGGGCCAGCGATGCAGAAGAGGAGAAGCGACGTACGGAGCGGAATTTAGAGCGCCTGGAGGCGCTTAAGAACAAACTCCTCCGGGATATCACCTCACCGCTGAACACCAGAAGCTACCATCAGATCGAGTTATCGGAAGCGGAGATAAGGAGCTTAAAGAAAAGCAGGGAAGACCTCAAAAATCTCTCATTCTTCGAGATTATGAAGAAACTCGCTCGCGAGGAGGAGTTCTTCCGATGGACACATTCGCCCATCAACGAGGGCGATGTCATCTTCAACCCCATGGTGAACTACCGGCATTCTATCGAGAGCACCATGGCCTCCAAGTACGTTGACATTCTTCACGATTACGGCTTCCTCGCTCTCGACGCGCTGGGCAACATCGTGAACGAGGAGGAGAAGTTCGGGCACTTCATCGCTGTATTGAGCACCAGGGCGGACAATTTTGATGACGCCCGACTTGGCGGAGGCGCGTTTAAAACCATGGTGACAGAACGATTTGCCAAGGATGCAGATGTGCTGAAATTGAATACGCCTGCACGGTCGCACAGCTTTGCCATTTACACACTCATGATCGGGTTGCAACCCTGGGCGCCAGGACCCGGGCTCCCGCCGCGACTACGTGAGTTGGAATGGCTTGAAAAAGCTTATAATGAGAGTGATTTCATTCGCTTGCAGCGGCATCACTCGCTCTTCTATGGCACCCCGAAACCCTTCTCCATTATCTCCGGTCTACCCTACACTCCGGGCGCAGACGATAAAAACAGGGATATCGTAACCACATACTGGAAGAATTACGAGGTGCTGGAGAAGGAGGCCATCTGGAACAACGTGCCCATCGTGCTCGCCCAGTGCTTGAAGATCTTTGACGACCTGCTTACCGGCTTGAATAAGGCCGAGGATATCAAGAATATGCGCGTCCCTGATCCGGAGAGCTACTCGCTGGCGAATCTCACAATGCTGGTGCACGGACTTGAATCCGCCAGTAAAAGCATGGAAACCATGAAGCGATGGACCAAAGAAGCGGAAAGAGGATTCGTGCACCTGAAGAACGAGCTTGACGAATTAATAGCGAAATTAAGGGGCTTGGGTGGTGCTGCTACCACGGCTGAACCGAAAGCGGAGAAAATGCAGAGAATGATTGATGACGCATCACGAAACATGGAGATATTAATCGACCGGATTGAAGAGCTTTCGAACCGGTTCAGTGATGATATAAAAACGGTTATCGACAAATCGATGGCGTTCCTCGGCAAGATACCCTCTGAAGATACCACCTCGAGCGTAATACGCCACATATCAAAGGCAGAAGCTGAGATCGCGAAGATACGAGAGGACAGCATGAAGGTAGCAAAGGGGATTAAAGAGATGGGTGGTCCGCTTGCACTGATGTTATCATCATTAAAAGAATTGAAAAAGATAACCGAACCTGAAGAACCAGTAGCTGGTGTCGTTGGTGTGGAGGGGGAGGAAAAGAATAAGAGTGTCGAGCTGCCTGATCTCTCACTCGATATGCGGAGGAATAAACAATGAGCAAGCAGCGATTGGGTGTTCTGTCACTCGTCGCGTTGTCCTGCACACTTCTGTTAATAGCTGGTGGAATCGCATCAGCGCAGCAGGACGTGCTGAGGCTGGATGAGGACACGTCATATGTCCTTAATTTGGAGACGGGAAGTAAGCAGACCTATGTGGGATTTTTGAATAGCAAGCAATATGAGGGCGACCGGCTCGAATTCAACATCCGCGTGAGCAAGACAGGAAACCCCATTCTCGATACCTACGTTCTGGAATTGCGTACAAATCTCGATAACCCGGAATGGAAGGTTGGCGATGATATCTACCATGCGGCGAATGTGCTCGTGTGGAAGGGTGCGGAAGCGCATGAAGCCCTGGTACCGACGATTGTGCTCTCCGGTGATGTTCCCAAGCCGATAAAGAAGATCACGGAGCCCGGGTTCGAAGCCTACGACATTTACGGCATTGGCGAAGGGGAAGTATACGTCGAGTTAACCGTTGGAACGACGAGAGACGGAGCGACGTTAGAGACTATCATACAGAAATTGGAGCCATCTATGATGTTCTACTCAACAACCGAAAACATCCAGGATGCACAGAGCGAGATCGAGCAGAATCTGGAAGAGGCACGAGGTAAGATCGGTGAAACCGATCTGGAAGAGGATATCCGACTATTAGCCGAAGAGGGGCATCCCGGTTGGGCATCTGTCCTATCTGAACATTATACTGAGCTCTCGGTCCAGGCAGAGCCGCCTCCACTCATGCTCTATGTTATTCTCTCAATTCTTCTCGGGCTGGTATTGGGTGCGGCGTTTGTGTACGTCTATGTCTCGCGAGGCGCGGGTAAAGGTCTGGACGTGAGTCAGATTTCAGCGGAGTTGAACGATACGTCAGGGAGAATAGAAGAAAAATCCAGTTCACTCAATACGTTATCAACAAAATTCGCGAGGAGCGAGGACGAGGAGAAGCGGAATGTTGCTCGGGAAATGATCAAGATACGGGCAGGATTGAGTGAGATCTCGAACGAGATACGGACGATTGCTGATAAGATCAAGGGTGCTCGATAAGGTTAGCAGTGCGTTCTGATAATAACGGGATAAACGTCTGGTAGCTTGACATCATGGACGACGCCATCCGGTTGATCTCGCCGAGTGCGTGGGTCCGATAACTCACCGGTGGGCAGCCGCTATAAACATCACCCGTTTGCCCGGCAAGAGGTTTATAGGTTACCAACGAGATAGATAGGTATAAATCGCGAGCGCAGAAGAAATATCAGACTTGAGCGTTGAGAGCTAGGCACATGATGATGAGAATTGCTGTTTTAACCACCGGCGGAGATGCCCCGGGAATGAATGCCGCCATACGGTCGGTAGTACGCACCGCTATCTATCATAACGTAGAGGTACTGGGCGTTTTTCACGGATGGAGTGGTTTGATCAATGAGGAGTTAAAACTATTGGACCATCGCGCAGTATCTGGAATCATCAATCAGGGTGGGACGATATTAAGAACCACGCGCTGCCAGGAGTTTCATACGGAAGAAGGGAAGAAGAAGGCGTTTGAGACGGTTAAAAAACATGCTATTGACGGGATGGTCGTTATCGGTGGAAACGGAAGTTTCGCTGGGGCACATGAATTTTTTAAAAGATACAACGTGCGTTGCATCGGTGTCCCGGCCTCCATTGATAATGACATAAACGGCATCGACTTGACCTTTGGTGCTGATACTGCAGTAAATACAGCTTTGAGTGCCATTGACAATATCCGCGATACGTCTACCAGCATGGAGCGGATTTTTGTGATAGAAGTAATGGGCAGGAATACCGGTTATATCGCGCTCAATGTAGCTCTGGCTGGCGGTTGCGAGGAAGTAATTATTCCGGAGAGAAAGTACGATCTCGAAGCCATCTGCCAGGATATTGCCCGGGGAAATGCACGGGGCAAAGCCAGCTGGATTATCGTGGTTGCAGAGGGTGCCGCGTCCGCAACAGAGATTGCCCGTAAAATCACCGAGAAGACCTCACGAGAAACGCGGCCGCTGGTTTTAGGGCATATCCAGCGGGGCGGTCGACCAACGGCATACAGCCGTGAGTTGGCCTTACGGTTTGGCTACGAAGCAGTAATTCGCCTTTTAGCGGGAGAGTACGACAAAGTCGTAGGGATATGCGATAATAAGATTGTCACGGTAGATTTTGGGTTGGCCATTCAGCAAAAATCGCTGGATGTGGAAAGCATCTACAATCTGATTCGTATTCTGACGTAGGGGGGAAGAGAAAGAGCATGTATGGAAAACTGCAAGACATTGAGCAGAGGGTTAGGGGTATTATCATGGCTGATACTGCTGAAACAAAGAAGCGGCTAGCCAAAAGGATTTTTGATATCGCGTATAAGCGCGGGATTTTTCCCGCCAGTATTAACGAGTTCTATATGGCGCGAGGGAGAGGGGAACTGAGCGGTTTTACCGTGCCAGCAATAAATCTGAGGAGTATGACGTATGATTTGGCGTGTGCTCTCTTCAGGGTGGCCAAGAGGAATGATTGCGGGGCATTCATCTTCGAGATTGCTAAGTCGGAGATTGGTTATACTGCCCAGCCGCCTATTGAATATGCCGCTGTGATCCTGGCAGCGGCGATAACCGAAGAATACTCGGGTCCGGTTTTTATTCAGGGCGACCATTTTCAGGTAAATGTCAATAAATTTAAGGAGAATCCCGACAAAGAAGTGGAAGGTCTGCAGGCATTGATTGCCGAGGCGATAGGTGCAGGGTTCTACAACATCGATATCGATTCATCGACACTGGTGGATTTATCCAAACCGGATGTAAAGAACCAGCAGAAGGATAATTATGACGTATGCGCAAAACTAACACAGTTTATCAGGAGAATGCAGCCGCGAGGAGTTACCGTTTCTGTTGGCGGAGAAATAGGAGAGGTGGGGCATCAGAATTCCACGCCTGAAGAGCTTCATGCATTTATGGCCGGTTATAACGAAAGAATGCGCCAAGGCTTAACCGGTATCAGTAAGATTTCTGTGCAAACGGGAACTTCCCATGGCGGGGTAGTCTTACCTGACGGATCGATCGCTCAGGTAAAACTCGATTTTAATACCTTGAAGACCTTATCCGAGATTGCGCGCAAAGAATACGGCTTGGCCGGCGCAGTGCAGCATGGCGCATCGACGTTACCTGCAGAGGCATTTCATAAATTCCCCGAATGTGAAACTGCCGAGGTGCATTTAGCCACTGAATTCCAGAATATGATGTATGAATCCAAGCATTTTCCAACTGAACTCAAGGCAAAAATGTATGAATGGCTCAGAACTAATGCAGCACATGAAGCCGAGGCCGGTATGACAGAGGAGCAGTACCTCTACAAAACGCGTAAAAAGGCACTCGGTCCATTTAAAAAAGAGATTATGGGCCTGCCCGGAGATGTACGCAATGCTATTGCAGCAGAAATTGAGGTAAAATTCGATTTCCTATTTAAGCAGCTCAACGCCGTAAATAATAAAGATTTAGTGAATAAATACGTGGCTTTGAAACGGGTATAATACGACAGTATATAAGGCAAATATTGTGGCTCTGCATGTGGGTCAAAGCGTAAGCAAGCAAATAAGCGAGTAAAGAATGTAGCGTAGAAACCTGGTCCGTGCGTAGCCCGCGGCACGGGCAAGCAAGGCCTCGGGCCTTATCCATCAATCGATCGAGTGCTTCTCGATCTTCTTTCCACAACGCCTTCCGTAAGCCCGGAATTTCGTGTCCCGGTATGGGGCAGGAATTCGTAGCTGGGCATAGGCATAGTACGGGCACATTATACCCTGATACTGCTGATTACCTCCTTCAGCGCCTCTGCGGATCGGCGGAGCTGTTCCTGCTCGGTCGGGGAGAGATCGAGCCGTAGAATTCCTTCCACGCCGCTACGGTTCACGATCGCCGGGACACCCAGGCAGACGTCGTTTATGCCATAATAATCATGGATAAGCGTGGAGACGGGGAGCACGGAATTCTCATCTCTCAGGATGGCAGCCACGATTCGCACCAGAGCCAGTGCTACCGCGTAATATGTGGCGCCTTTTGTCTCGATGATCTTATAGCCGACGGTTTTCACCTCCTCGAACAGGGCCCCCAATTCCGTCTTATAATCGCACTGCATCTTGCACTGGGGGCAGTACCGGGGGAAGAGCATCCCGCCTATGTTCGCATGGCTCCAGACCGGCAGCTCGGTGTCACCATGCTCGCCAATAATATACGCGTGCACGTTCCGCGGGTCCACGCGGCAGTGTTGGCTGATGAGGAACCGGAACCGGGAGCTGTCCAGGACCGTTCCGGAGCCGATAACCCGCTGCGGTGGAAAACCAGAGAGGTTTATCGTCAGATATGTCAGCACATCCATGGGATTGGAAACCACCAGCAGGATGGCATCTTCCTCATGCTCTACTATATTGGGGATAATCTGCTTGAAAATCGCTGCGTTTCTCTGTGTCAGGTCTATCCGCGATTCGCCCGGCTGCTGTCTGGCCCCCGCGGTGATCACCACGATGTCCGCATCCTTACAACCTTCGTAGCCCGCGGCATAGATGCGCACCGGCTGCACAAAGCTGGCACCGTGGTTGAGGTCCATGCATTCCCCTTCCGCCTTGTTTCTATCTCGCCCGATGAGTACGATCTCGCGCGCAAGCCCGCTGATCATCAAGGCGAACGCGAAGGTGCTGCCCACGTTTCCAGGGCCCACGATTGCTACTTTCGAATGCGTTACCTGCATTGTAACCACCCTTTCGGAGGCGAGATATCGCCCTAGAAGGGCGTGTAGACCTTTGTCTTGCTTTCCCAGCTGTCTCGCCACTCAATCTTCTGTATGAGTATCTTGAAGAGGCAGAACTCCGGGGACTCAGGGCCCTCAGGAAAGAACCGGGACAGATCTAGGGGAGCAATCCCCCACACCCGCTTCTTCTGATCCAGATCACCGATTGGTTGTGCCTCACCGGTGACGATCGCAACCTTATCGCCGCCGGGATGCTCCAAAAAGGAGAGGGCAATCCTGGGATTCGCCGTGATCTCCTGCACCTTTCGCGAGCTGCAGTGGGTCGCGACCCAGAGGGAGAGGTCGGCCTCCACGATGGGCGCTACCGGTCGAACCCGCGGCTGGGTGCCGTCACAGGTGGCAAGGTGTGCGCCGAAGAAGTTCTTCTTCATGATCTCCACTATTTTTGACTCTTCTGCTTGGTTCATTTTTGCTCACTCTTATTACCATTTGGGTAGGTTCTGAGCGAAAAATTTCCATGTAAAACTACCCTCCCGTCCCGTTACTATATCTCATGACCATCACGTTCATATAAGCTTTTTACCTTCCTAGCAGCCCCACAACCACAAGTGCGGAAAAACGCCTGCAGGCGAATTTGTCAAAAAGAATCAAAGATAAACACAGGCGCCTATTTGCGGATAAAAAATGGGCTCGATGCGATTCGAACGCATGGCCTCCGCCTCGTGAAGGCGGTGTCATAACCAACTAGACCACGAGCCCTACCCTTCCTGCTTCTTTACTGATACATCAGGAGACAACTTTAAATAATTTTTCTTTTGTGTGTGAGCACTCTATGGGTATGATGAGGGCGAAGTGGAGAAGGAATCGCGGGGCAGGGCTTTGAGCAATGAAGATCGAGATAATTAAGGGCGGCATTTGCGCGGCCAAAGGCGTCAGAGCATTTGGGCTCAAAGACGGGAAGAATGGCTTGACACTGATAGCGGGCAAAGGCACCGTTGCGGGTGCGTTCACGGTCAATAAGCTGCGAGCGGCGCCGACAGACTTCACGGCGAAGCAGATTGCTCACGGTCGGTTGAGTGCGGTCATAGCGAACAGCGGCTGTGCCAACAGCTTCACCGGTGAGCAGGGGATGCGGAACGCGGAGAGGATGGCAGAGCTTGCGGCAAATGCATTGCAGGTACCGAAAGCCGAGGTCGCGGTGCTTTCGACCGGCTCGATAGGCACGCAACTCGATATGGCGCTGATCGAGCGGCAGCTCGGAGCGGTCCTCGAAGGCATGACCGTCGAACCGGAAGGGAGTACGGCCGCAGCGCGAGGCATCATGACCACCGACACCTTCCCCAAAGAGGTGGCGGTACGCATCGAGGCTGAGAGCGGCGAATCGGTGGTCATTGGCGGCATTGCGAAAGGCTCGGGCATGATTGCGCCCCACATGAACACCGCAACCATGCTCGCGGTCCTTTACACTGACGCCGCTGTAGCGACCGACACGCTGCGGAGCTGTCTCCAGGACGCGGTTAACGACTCGTTCAATATGGTCATTGTGGACGGCGATATGAGCACGAACGATTCCGTGTTGGTTGTTGCAACCGGCCAGCGTGGGGCGATCGGTATAGAAACGTTCAAAGAAGGTCTAACGTTTGTCTGCCAGGCGCTGGCGAAGCTGATGGCGCGCGACGGTGAGGGCGCGACAAAGTTTGTCGAGGTGAGGGTGCGCGACGCGCAGTCCGTTGCGGACGCCCGAGAAGCGGCGCGAGCAATCCTCAGGTCACCGCTGGTGAAGAGCGCTATCTTTGGCGAACGGATCGACCTCGTCTGCGGCCGTATCGTTGCTGCACTTGGTGGCGTGTGCATCATCAGCCAACTTGACCAGAGCAAGCTTGCAATTGGTATACAGGGTGATACCGCTGAGGTGCTCGCCGTGCAGAACGGCCTGTTCCTGAAGCTCACGGAGCCCGCACGGGCGATCATGAAGGCAAAAGAGCTCTTTCTGACCGTGGATCTCGGAACGGAAGGTGGCGCGGAAGCCACTGCGTGGGGCTGCGATTTATCCTATGACTACGTGAAGATTAACGCCGCGTATTAGGGTTACCTGTTCAGTGACGCTGTCCAGGCGCGGACATTTCTCCGAGCCGCTTCGGCGATGTGCTCATAAAGGCTGTTCCCTTGGGCATCCATGCTCACCACGAGCGGTCCGAAGTCTTCCACACGGAGCTGCCAGACCGCCTCGGCCAGCCCCAGATCTTCCCAGTAGACCGCTTGTACTTCTTTGATTTGCGTAGCAGCTAATACAGCCGCACCGCCGGTCAGCGCGAAGTACACACAGCCATACCGTGCCAGTGCCGCTTTCGTCGCGCTGCCCATGCCACCTTTTCCGATGAGCCCGCGGATCTGAAGCTTTTCTATGACCTCGGGCGTAAGTGTCTCCATTCGCGTGCTCGTGGTCGGGCCCGCAGCAATAATCTCCCACACGCCCCCGTGCATCCTCACCACCGGCCCACAGTGATAGAGTATTGCGCCTCTGGGTATCGGGATCTCCGCGTCAGCACCGCGGTGGGCAAGGTCGATAATGCGCTGGTGCGCCCTGTCGCGTGCCGTGTAGACCTCGCCACTGAGGTGCACGATATCGCCGACCCGTAGCCGCTTCACCTCCTCTGCCTCCACCGGCGTGATCACGCGCTTCATGAGCTCGTTTCCTCCTGTAACGAAAGCTCCATCTGCTTCAAACCTTTATTAGAGTTCGCGCTTCTTAACACTACTACCACAACATGAGCGACCCTCACATGAACGAGCACAAGAACGCAGCGGAGAACGAGCAGTTGCGGGCGGCGAATAAGCCGAACGAGCTTGCTCTGGAGTACCATACGCGTTACACCGGCAAGATAGAGATCGGGCTGAAGGCGCCCGTTACAAGTTACGACGAATTCGCGATCTGGTACACGCCCGGCGTCGCGGTCCCCAGTCGTGCAATCCATGAGCACCGGGAGTATGTGTACGAGTACACGAACAAGGGGAACTTCGTGGCCATCGTTACGGATGGCACGCGTGTGCTGGGTCTGGGAGATGTGGGCCCAGAAGCGGCGCTGCCCGTGATGGAGGGCAAAGCTATGCTCTTTAAATATCTCGGTGGTGTTGATGCGTTCCCCATCTGCTTGGCCACGAGGGACATGGAGGAGATTATTACCATTGTGAAGGCGCTCGCTCCCACCTTTGGCGGCATCAATTTAGAAGATATCGAGAGCCCGAAATGCTACGAGCTTTTGGACCGCTTACGCGCGGAGCTGCAGATGCCAGTCTGGCATGATGACCAACAGGGCACAGCGCTCGTGATCCTCGCGGGCTTGATCAACGCTGTGAAGCTCGTGGGCAAGCGGCTCGACGAGGTGACCATATCGCTCATCGGCGCGGGTGCGGCGAATATCAATGTCGCGAAGTATATGCACCATGTCGGCGCGCGCTGGGAGAATATGATCATGGTGGATAGCAAGGGGATCTTGAACCCGGCGAGAACGGATGTGCGGGCCAATGCGCGGAAGTGGGCGATTTGCGAGAGGACGAATCGAGAAGGCCGGAGCGGCGGCATTGCCGAGGCCATGCGTGACACCGACGTGTGCATCGCGCTCTCGACACCCGGCCCGGGCGTGATCCGGAAGGAGTGGGTCGCGCGGATGGCCGACGAGGCGATCGTCTTCGCGGCGGCGAACCCCGTCCCCGAGATCTGGCCCTGGGAGGCGGAGGACGCGGGCGCTCGGATCGTCGCCACCGGGCGGTCAGATTTCAAGAACCAGATCAACAATTCGTTGGGGTTTCCTGCGGTCTTCCGGGGCGCTTTAGACGTGCGTGCGACGCGCATCACGGATGAGATGTGCATCGCGGCGGCAGGTGCGATCGCGCGCTATGCGGAAGAGCAGGGGTTGCAGGAGGACGCGATTATTCCGAGCATGGAGGAGCGCGAGATGTACGTCCGCGAGGCCTGTGCGGTTGGTCTGAAAGCGATCGAGCAAGGCATTGCAGACCGGAAACTGAGCGCGGCAGCGGTGGAATCAGCGGTACGAGCGCACCTTTACCCAGGGCCGACGAAAACTTTATAAAGCCACATGCCTATCTTTACTTGTAGCACCGGCGTCGACTTCGATTACGGGGATACCCAGCAGATGAGAAGTTGACTTCCGCTACATTTCAGAAGAAGGTGGTGGGGACACGAACCCAAGGATTGTCGTGTCCGACTGAGAAGCAAAAAACCCAATCTGGCGAGCCAGTAGATCTGATTGGTAACGTCAGGTGTGTGCCATATTAATTAACCCTGCCATTAACACTGGTTGATCCTGCCAGAGGCTACTGCTATCAGAGTTCGATTAAGCCATGTTAGTCGAGGGTGCTCCTTCCTCCTCGGAGGTTGGTGTAACCCGGCGGACGGCTCAGTAACACGTGGACAACTTGTCCTGTGGTCCGGGATAACCCCTGGGAAACTGGGGCTAATACCGGATAGAGCATCGATTGCTGGAATGCGCGATGCTCCAAGGCTCCGGCGCCACAGGGTAGGTCTGCGGCCGATTAGGTTGTTGTTGATGTAACGGATTAACAAGCCTCCGATCGGTATGGGTTGTGAGAGCAATAGCCCAGAGATGGGTTCTGAGAAAAGAACCCAGGTCCTACGGGACGCATCAGGCGCGAAAACTTTACACTGTGCGCAAGCACGATAAGGGAACTCTGAGTGCCTCCACAGGAGGCTGTTCAGGTGTCTAAAACGCATCTGAAGGAAGGGCTGGGTAAGACCGGTGCCAGCCGCCGCGGTAACACCGGCAGCCCAAGTGGTGGTCGTTTTTATTGGGCTTAAATCGTCCGTAGTCGGTTTCGAAAGTCTTCTGTTAAATCCTGCGGCTTAACCGTAGGGGTGCAGAGGA
>CAZFWT010000008.1:0-35861 GCA_964522635.1 uncultured Halobacteria archaeon
TATATTTGCGAGCAGTACACCTGTAAGGCGCCGATCACCGAGCTGGAAGAATTGAAGTGGGCCCTTGCGCAGCGTGAAAAAGCCTGAACAAGCCCTATTCCGCTCGCTGGCTGAGCAGAACCTCAAAACACCCCATCAATCTGCGTGCCGCAGTTCGGGCACTTCGCGTCCTCGGTGAGGTTGTTCTCCAGCACCTGGAACCCGTACCGCACGATCAGTAACGTGCCGCAGTTGTAGCAGTAGGTGTTCTCACCGCCCTCGCCGGGCACGTTGCCTTCATACACATACCGTAAGCCAACCTCCAGCCCGATGTCACGAGCTTTACGGAGCGTAGAGATCGGTGTCCGGGGCAGATCCATGAGCTTGTAGGAGGGGTAGAACTGCGAGATGTGCCATGGTATGTCCACGCCCACGCCCTTGATGAACTCTGCGATGCCCCTGAACTCCTCTTCGGTATCGTTTAGAGTCGGGATCACGAGCGTCGTCACCTCGATCCAGACACCGAGGCGCTTGTAGAGCTTGATCGCATCGAGCACGGGCTGGACATGCCCGCCGCAATTCGTGTGATACAGCTCCTCAGAGAGGCTCTTCAGGTCCACGTTGATCGCGTCCAGATAGGGGGCGAGCGTTCGTATCGCCTCCTCTGT
This sequence comes from uncultured Halobacteria archaeon, assembly GCA_964522635.1. Classification (GTDB taxonomy): domain Archaea; phylum Halobacteriota; class Syntropharchaeia; order Alkanophagales; family Methanospirareceae; genus JACGMN01. Next base: position 648 of record CAZFWT010000008.1, read on the forward strand.
GGTGTAGCCATTGGAGACAAAGACGTTGCAAATTCCCGCCTGGTGCGCCAGTTTGGCGATATCATAAGCGAACTCGAAGAAGATCGTGGGCTCGACGTAGGTATACGCGATGCTCTTGCAGTCGTACCGCTTCGCAATCTCGACGATCTCTTCAGGCGTTTTCTCCTCGCCCATGATCCGTTTTTTGTCCCGCGGCATCTGCGAGATATCATAGTTCTGGCAGTTCTTGCAGTGGAAGTTGCAGCCGACCGTCGCGAGCGAGTACGCAGTAGACCCGGGATAGAACTGGAAAAGCGGCTTCTTCTCGATCGGATCGATCGCCTCTGCCACCACCTTGCCGTACACGAGGCTGTAAAGAACCCCTTCCTGGTTCTCGCGCACGCCGCAAATACCCCGTCGCGATTCCTTTATCTTGCACTCATGGGGACAGAGATGACAGCGAACGGCGTCCTCCTCTAGCCGCTCATAGAACATCGCTTCTTTCACGTGCTCACTCACCAAACCCCTGCATCGCTGCGGTGCCAATCACGAGAATGCCGCTGCACCGCACGTATTTCCTTACCTACAAGAATAGTGATACCGTTTTATATAGCTCGTCTGTACTAGTGGATCCACGCCTTCCGCTGCAACGCGTCGGCATCGCGGATATAACGGATCGCACAGTCTTTGCAGATCAGGTGTGAGAACCCGCCTGATTGCTTTTCGTACGCGACCTTCTTGTTGCCGCAGAGACTGCATGTCCTCCGCTTCGTCCGCGCGCTCTCTCGCGCCTCCGGCGTTAACTCCAGGATCGTGCTAATCACCCGATCGGCGATCGTGAGCGAAAACGGGAAGGTCGCGGCTTCTTCTCCCGGGACGGCTGTTCCAGATTCGCGCGGATGCTCGAGGACAACCGATGCTCGCGTCGACGCGCCCTCATACACCTGCAGGTCAGTCTGTAAACTTCGCGTGCTCATATCTCACCTTCACCTCCATATGCTGCATGCCAGGACTCACAGAGCTGTGAAAATGCTGCCCAGGCACTTTGATACGCTTCATCATCGTATGCTCTCCATTCAAACCCACCGGTGGGTTTATCCAAGCGGACGATACCCATACCCTTTATCTTCTCCCTGGTTCGTTCCTCATAACCGGTCCGGTAAGCGGCAATCTGCAGTGAGTAATCCGGATAGACTGCCCGTGAGGTTTTGATGTCAATGACGTAGAGCTCGTCGTTCAAATACCCCACGAGGTCGACCGTTCCGCCGTAGCCCCTCTCGCTCCATATCATTCGTTCACTCTCCACCGGCTCAAATCCACTCGCCTCGAGCCAGCAGCGGAACGCGGAGAAGGACCGTGCGATCTCGTCTGAGTAGAACTGGTCAATGAGCCCGTTTTTCAGGTACCGCTCGATGATACGGTGCGTCCTTGAGCCGACGTCACAAGCATGTTGTGATATCTCCTGCCAGTTTGGTGTTCGGCTCTTCCACGATTCCACCTGCGGTTTCGGCACCGACCGCATAATGGTAGTCACACTGGGAAGGATACCGATCGGCGTACGATAGAAATGGCCGCCAGACCGTTCGATCAGTTGTATCTCATCCATCTATATTACACCGTCACCCTTTGCCCGGGCTCTGAGCATGCATTCGGACCGCACCGTGTATACATCGGAAGCAGTGCATATATAAAGCTTTCCCTTTCGCCGGGCCGCCTGGTTACGGTTTCGGGACTGCAAGGTAGACCTTCGTACCGTATGTGCTCAGTGCCCGTATGCCACGGCCTTCGCTGATCGCGGAAAAAATCGCCTCGCGGTGCTCCTGCCGCCAGAGTGAGCCAGCAAGTTGAGTCACCTTCGTGTCGCGAAAGGCCTCGGGATACAGGGGCGTGCTCGTGCCCATAAGGATAACCTCTCGCGCGTTTGTTGCATGCTCCAGGATCGCATCAAGGGAACGATTCAGTGTTGTCGTGCCGGTGACCAGCAGGATATCGCACCGCGGCAGCAGTTCTCGCTGGCGCGATTCGGGGTAGACGTCGCCAAGCTGTTCCCTGCTGCGGTCGAAGATGATCAGCTCCTTCGCGGTTCGCGACTTCAGGAAATGCGCCATCGGCTCAATGTAGCCGACCATGCCGATTTGATCGTCCGGGTGGATCAGCTCAGAGAGCTTATCGCGGGAGCGCCGTTCGATCGCTGCAGGGTCAACAACACTGTTGAGAACGGCCACACCGAGTGACGTGAACAACGGATTGGGGAAGCCCTTGAAAGCCCATACGGCCATCTCTCTCGCTGCTATGCCGCGGAGTGGCGTGTCAGCCGGGATAACGGCACAGCCGGGCGGTAATTCATCTCGCAGCACGTAAGAGACCGCAAGGGAGCCATCGTCAAGCTCGACTGCCAACAACCCCAACCCGATCCTGACTTCACTGACTCGCTTCCCTTCCAGTGATGGTAACGCCTGCTGGTAAATCCGTTCAAGGAGCTGCATGGACATCGCTTTCAGTCAGATAGATCATTGGCCTTCTATGCTCATGAAGGTTGAGCGAGCCCGCTCCAGCCGAACGATTCGAGATCGGAGGCCGCGTCGAATTGGAAATCCAGCTGGCGGGAGCGTGGTATACTACCTTTAAATAGCCGCGGGCGTACATACTTACACAACTGGTGAGTTAACATGGCAGAAGACAACGTGATCTATATCGGGAATAAGTCGGTAATGAGTTATGTCCTGGCAGTGGTGACGCAGGTCAATAGCGGGTCGGACGAGATAGTGATCAAGGCAAGAGGACGAGCGATTTCACGGGCGGTGGATACAGCAGAAGTTGTGCGAACGAAGTTCATGCCAGGTCTCGAGTTGAAGGACATCAAGATCGGTACCGAGCAGCTCACGGGAGACCAGGGAGAAAAAGCGAACGTCTCGTCGATCGAGATAACCTTAAAAGCAAAAGCGTAAATTGGGGCTTCCTCACCGGAACGAAAATTCACCAACGCAACGGTACCAAACCCCCATTTTTGCTCCTTGATTTTGATCATGATAGTGGTACCTACATGACCTCATTTTTCACGTTGTGTACTCCTGCGTCTCCCCGCGTTATGCTGCCGTTCATGCTCTGCGAGGCAGGGCAGCCTAAAACGGAAAAAATAACAGCTATAAGGAAGGTAAGAAAGAGTACTGAGAAGACGAATCAATGTTCACCTATCGAGACGAGCGGTTGGCGCGAGAGCTACTAGCTAAGCTGAAGGCCCTCGAGCTCAATCTGCGGCTGATGCACGTCTGCGGTACGCATCAAGATACCCTGGTGCGATTCGGCCTGGATTCACTGCTGCGTGAGGCGGGAATAGAGATACGCGCGGGTCCCGGCTGCCCGGTATGTGTGACGACGGCGCGCGAGATCGAGGAGGCCATCGCGCTCGCCCGCGCGGGCAACGTGATCGCGACCTTTGGCGATATGTTCCGGGTGCCAGGCGAGGAGCAATCCTTAGCGGACGTTAAGGCTGAAGGCCACGACGTTCGAATGGTCTACAGCATAACCGACTGTATCGCACTTGCGAAGCGAACCGATAAGGACGTCATCTTCTTCTCCATCGGATTTGAGACGACCGCACCCACGCCTGCCTCGGTCATTCTGAGCAAGCCGCCGGAGAATTTCTCTATTCTCTCCGCGCACCGGCTCATTCCACCGGCGATGGAGGCGCTGCTGCAGATGGGTGAGCTGCGCATTGATGGCTTTATCGATCCCGGACACGTCTCCGCGATCATTGGCGCCACACCCTATGAGTTCATATCGAGCAGGTACAACATTCCGCAGGTGATTGCCGGGTTTGAGCCGCTCGATCTGCTCGTGGCCACGTACATGCTTGCCATGCAGAAACAGCGGGGCGAGGCGAAGGTCGAGAACGAGTATGCCCGTGTGGTGAAGCGCGAGGGCAATGAGAAGGCAAAGCAAATACTGGCGACGGTCTTTGAGCCCTGCGACGTCGGCTGGCGCGGCTTCCCCCTTATACCCGGTAGCGGGCTCACCCTGCGTGCCGAATTCACGCAGTACGATGCACGGAAGCGGTATGAAGACGAATTACACTCGTTGAGCAGCGAGTATCAGGAGCCGGAAGGCTGCCGCTGCGGTGAGATCCTGCGGGGCATAGTGGAGCCCGACGAATGCCCCTTGTTCGGCACGGCATGCACCCCAAAGCATCCGATTGGGCCCTGCATGGTCTCGCATGAGGGGAGCTGTAATATATTCTTCCGCTACGGTAGGCCACCCGATGCCTGAGAGGGAGAAACAGTAACGGTGCGATCTCCGCGAAGCAGCACAGCCTATTTTATAACCACCCGGTCGCTTATCTTCACACCATGGAGCTTGCGTACGCCGTCTCGGTCTTTGTAGCGATCTTCGCCATTGCGAATCCCATCGGGATCATCCCCTTCTTCACAGCGATAACGCGTGATTACTCACTGGATGAGCAGCGACAGGTAGCGACGAAGGCCGTCGCGGTGGCCACGGGCACGCTGATCATTTTCGCGCTCGTCGGACGGTACATATTCCTCTTCTTCAGCATAACGATTCCCGCGTTTCGGATCGCGGGCGGCATACTCCTGTTCAGCGTGGCGTTTACAATGCTCTTCGGCGCGATGCCGGGCACGAAGACCACAGAGGCTGAGAAACGGGAATCGATAGAACGAGATGACGTGGGGATAACACCCATGGGCATCCCCATGATCGCGGGGCCAGGAACCATCTCGACCGTGATGCTCTTCATCTCACGGGGCGATCTCGGGGTTACGCTGGTAGTGCTGGGGTCAGTGTTGATCATCATGGGCCTCACCTACATTTGCCTCACGAACGCGGACAGGATCTTCGCTCGTATGGGCAAGGTGGGCGCACTGGCGATCTCCCGTATCATGGGCTTGATCCTGGCCACGGTGGCCATTCAATTCCTCATTAACGGCGCGCATGAGATCGCGCTGGAGTGGTTGACCGAGCTGCAGGCGGGTGTGCTGTGAGTCTTTACTTAAGGACCACAAACTCTGCGATGCTTGACAGGGAATAACGAGAAACGTAAAAAACCGCCTATAATCTAATCTTCTAAAACGAACTACAGCTTCCTGATCACAAAAACCGCTCCTTCCTTTGTTATTTCTTCCTCGATTTCAAACGCAACGTCCAGAAACTGCAGTGTGATGTATACATTCGTCTCGAGATGCTTCGTCATTGTCCTTACCCGTAGTTCAGAAGGCCCGTCGGCAAGTGCAGTATACGGAACGAGCTGATCCGCCAGGTGCACGTCAACCGTTGCATTCGATTGTAATTCGGTAATAAGATTTCGAGCCGCTTCTTCACCCACCACCTCCGCCCGCTTACCGCGTTCGCCCAGTGCGCTCCCGCTCTTGTACCCGCACCAGAGCGTGATCCCGCAGCCCGTCGTCCACGTGCTTTTTTCGACGATCTCCGTTTTAATAGCTGAATGGTAGCCGTCCGCTCGCAATAGCCGGCTAGCTGCGTTCGCCTGCCGTTCGGCCACGTGCGCGGGCAGCCCGCATGAATGTGAGATGCCCCTTATTACGTCATCAGGTTCAGGTTCCTGCAGCACAAACCCCTTCAACTGCTTCATCGGTGGTACGGTAACGTCCACCACGCCGCCGCCCTTGGGATAGTACCCTCGCTGCCGCACATCGAGGTGCACCGCACAGCCCATCTCCTTCAGCGCGGGAAGGAAGACCTGCGTGTAAAAATCAATCGGGGGTGACCATGCCACGTCGGTGCCGCCCGTAATCCGCACCTGAGTAGCGCGGTCTGCGCAGAGCGCAACGGGAATGAGGCATTGTAACAGTAACGTAATGCTGCCGGCCGTGCCGATATCAATCGTGCCCTCAAAACCCGTGAGCGGGCCTGGTGCGAAGCTCAAGCGCGTGGACCGCAGCGCTAACCCTTCGGTCTGGCCGCCTGCCAAGCGCTCAACGGCCTTCACCGCATGCAGGTGCTGTGCCGACAATCCCGGCTTCGGGCGGTTCGCACGGATATTCGTTATCTCGACCTCTGTGCCGGTAATAGCCGCTAACGCGATAGCGGTACGAATGATCTGCCCGCCACCTTCGCCCACAGAGCCATCGATATGGAGCATGCTTTTTTCTTGCTTGCTGTGCCGTATCAAAATGGAGCGGTCGTTATTTCGTCGTCACCTCGCACCCGTCCTTCGTCACGATGATGGTATGCTCGGCCTGCGAGACCATGCCGCCGCCCTCCTCACGCAGCACCGGATACTCACGTAACGTGCCCGCGGTACTCAATGTCCGCAATGCCAGATCGAGCCGCTCACGCGGCAGCCACCGCTTCGCAAACGGCAACCCGTGATACTGCTCTAAGGTTTTCAGCAGTTGCTTCGCCTCGCGCACGCGGACCGGTCGTGCCCGTATCAGGCCATAGATCTCCAGTAGGCCGCCTTCCGTCACCTTACCCACACCGTCGGTCGCGAAGGGCTCGATCGCCACGACATCGTTCTCCTTCAGCACGGGCCCGTGCTCAGACCGCGTGTTAGGGATCGTAGGACGAACGTGCGCATCATACTGTGCGAGCCCGTGCCCTGAGAGGTTGACCACCGGTCGGTACCCGTGTTCCCGGATAGCGTTCTCAATGACCTCGCCGACCTCGCCCGTGCTCACGCCGTCATGGATGATCCTGATAGCCGCCGCCAATGCAGTCTCAGCTGCTTCCACCAGATCGCCGTGCTCACCGCTCAGATCCACGGTCACCGCGCTATCCGCAATGTACCCGTCCACATGCACCCCGATATCGAGCTTCACGAGATCCGCACCGAAGACCGTCCTGTCATCGATCGCGGGCGTTGCATGCGCCGCCTCCTCGTTCCGCGAGATGTTACAGGGGAATGCGGGCTCACCGCCCTTCTCTCGCGTCAGCTCCTCCACGAGCTCCGCAACCTCCAGCAGTAACGCGCCCTCCTTCACCCGTGATAAAGCCGCTGCTTTGACCTCTGCGAGAATCTTCCCCGCTGCTCTATATTTCCCTAATACCGTTTCTATCTCCTCTTCGCCCATATTCGGTCTCCCCCCCTTTCTCTCCTATTATGAATACGCAACTCACTCATCGTTGTGATCGTGAATGAGCGAGCAGCCTCATGCCTCCGCCAGCTTCTTCCGCACCTCCGCTTCAACATCAAGATTCTCAAAGATCGCCAGTCGCTGCACATACCAGGCACAGGGTACGTCCTTCCGCTTCAACTCCGATTCCACAAGCTTTATTCTGACCGTCGTGAGCTTGGACGTCTCCTCCTCAGCAGCCGCCTCCTCCTCTTGTGCGCCCGTCACCCAGAGATCAAAGCCCTCATAGCGTTTCGAGGCGATAAGGAGCATGAAATAATGCTTATAATTATGCAGCTCCCACTCCTCTACGGTGATGCCCAACCGCACGAAATTCGCGGGATGATGCAACTGCAACTCTGCCGGCGTCACCACTGGCTTGTACGCGATCTTTGTTCTGAGTACCCCGCCCGTATCGTGCGCCGTTACCTCATACCGTTTCGGCATGCCGTCATACATGACATGTGCCGCATAATACGGCTCGTTCGTAGCCGAGCCTCTGAAGTTCGTGACCACGTCGAACGGTATGGTCTCTCGCGAGATGAGTCCCGTGTCGGTAAGCAGCCGGTGCAGCGCGTCAGGACTTTCTGAGACACGAAGCTCCAGTTCCACACCGATCGTATAGAGCGGATTCAGCAGCGAGCCGAAGTTCGAGTGTTCCGTCACGCGAACGCTCCAGTCGTGCACCCTGCACTTCAGCTCATGCATTGCTCCAGGGCCTCCTCCTTTAACTTCACTGCACGTTTCGCACCCACGCCGGGAGCCAGCTCGAGCTGCCGCAGATCAGCCGCCGCCACCTCGCGTGGCGTTCGCAGCCCTCGCGCGTACAGGCCGCGGGCGATCACCCGTCCCACACCTTTTATCGCGATCAGGCCGAGCAATTCCGATTTCACACCGTGCTTTATACGGTCGTGGAGGAGTCGCAACCGCGCACTCATGCGGTCCTCTTTGAGGTATTCGGCGATTCGCGAGCCGGCATACGCCATCCACCCGAGATTGAAGATGGTGTTGTGAATCTCACCCGGGTACGCGTTGAACTCATCCTTCAACTCGGCGTACGTGTGCTCATCGATCCAAGCCTGCGCCACGATCGCACTGCCCAGCGCGTGCCCACCATAATAGACCCACGCGAGGTTCTCGCTCAAATTCGTCGCGATCTCGAACGCATGCTTCACGGTCAGCGGGATGATCTCGTCGCATCTGCAGAGCAGGATCAGGAGGTCAAAATCGGAGATGGAGATTGTACCGGCCCTGTCCGCCTCGCTCAAGGTTTGGATACCCTCACGCAGCTCCAGCGCCGAGTGCACGGATAAGTAGAGTCGTGAGGCGAGCGTGCCGAACGGCGTGGGCCGCAGCCGGTCACCGTCAAGCTCGATGAAGCCCTTTCGCGCTAGATCCAGCAGGATATCGTCCAGATCCGCCAGGAGTGCTTCCAGCTCCGTGCTATGCTGGTACGCGTAGAAGGTGCTGTTGAGGAACTCGAGGACCTGCTCGATCCGCTGTGCGCCGCCGACGATCGTGGCGAGGATCTGCTCGGTCATCGTCTCCGTCGAGAACTGAGACTCGATCCGCTCCAGCTCGCCATCGATGTACACGCTCTGGATCTCCTCTAACGAATCTTCGTCACGCGCAACAATCACGCCCGTGCCATACGCATCGTGCTCAGGTCGCCCCGCACGTCCAAAGACCTGCTTCACCCAGAAGACTGGCATCGGCTCGAGACCGCGACCGAGCGTGTAGAATTTGTAGTTCCGGATCAGCACCAGCTTCGCTGGTAGTGAGACCCCCATGGCGAGCGTGGGCGTGCAGCAGATCACCTTCAAGTCACGTGTACGAAAGCTGTCCTCGATCGCACGCCGCTGCTCCGGATGCAGCCATGAATTATGGTACGCAACGCCATAGCGCACGATCTCCGGCAGATCATCCACGCCGATATCCACCTTCTCGGCGAGCGTATCCAGCGCGTCATTCCGCAATCGCAACTCCGCAGCGATCTTCCGTGCAAACGATGCCGCACCGCGTTTCGTATTCACGAAGACGAGCACCTGCGCGCCACGCCCAACCTCCAGGACGACGCGCTCGATGATCTCCCGGTCACTCTTCGCCAGCAAGATCTCTTCCTTTAGCGGCACCGGTCGCCAGTCCGATTGGATGATGCGCGCATCGAGCCAGTCCCCGAACTCCGCAACGTTCGCGATGGTCGCTGACAATCCGATGACGCGTGCAGCGGGATTAAAGCTCATAAACCGTGCCATTGCGCCTTCTAACCGCGGCCCGCGTTTGTCCTCGCCCAGCACATGCACCTCATCCACCACCACCACTGAGATGCTCCGCAGCCATGCGGGTTTAAGCCGCGTGAGCGAATCAAGTTTCTCTAACGTTAGAATAGTGATGTCGTTACGTTCTAAGTATCGTGATGAGCTCTCATAATCGCCGGTTGAGATCCCTACCGTTACTGCGGCCCCGTATCGCTCCTTGAAGTTCTGATACTTCTCGTACGCCAGTGCGTTCAGGGGCACGACGTAGAGACACTTCCCCGAGCCCGTTAGGATTGATTGGAGCATTGACAGCTCAGCCAGGAAGGTCTTGCCGCTTGCGGTCGGCGTGGCAATGACGAAATTGCGATCCGAATCGAGCAAGCCGGCTCGTATCGCCTCTTCCTGCGGCGGATACAGCTCATTTATTGCGCTATGAGCAAGAAGAGCTTCAAGGCCCTCGTCTAACGACAGATCAGATAGTTTCATGGCGCGCTGCCAGCTTCAGTTTCCAGATGAGCCGGCATTCGTATCGCTAAACTATATATTAGTTCGTTCTTTTCTTTTTCCTGGAGATAAGGTTTACGCGGGCAACGAGAGAGAGATGGCAAGGAAGCAGAAGGGAAAGAAGGGGAAGAAGACGAAATCCGCCGGCAGGTTCGGCGTTCGATACGGTCGTAAGATCAGGCGAGCGATTGCCTCGATTGAGGAGCGAACCCGAGCTGCGCATACGTGCCCGAGTTGTGAGCATCCGTCAGTACGACGGATCGGAACGGGCATCTGGCAGTGCAGGAAATGCGGCTATACCTTCACCGGTGGGACTTACATCCCTCATACTGCACCGGGGATTTCCGCACAGCGGACGGTGGGTCGAATTCTGGAACGTGCGCCGGAGCTCACCGTAGAGCGCGAGGCGGAATCAGGGGGCGACTAAACTATGAGCTACTACTGCTTGCGCTGCAAGCGCGAGGTTGAGATTCATGAGGAGAACTACCAGGGCGTCCGCTGCCCTTACTGCGGCTATCGCGCGTTGGAGAAAGAGCGCCCCACGGTCGTCGTGAAGAAGTTAAAAGCGATCTGAATTGAGGTTACGTATTACGCGCCCGCGAAGCGAAGTGTGTCCAATACCACTCCTGAGGTCCGTCTACATGCAGATCAGTGCGGAATTCGAGTTCGAGGCCGATGCGGAGACAGTGCAGACGATCTACCAGTCGATCAAGGAGGAGCAGGATGCGGGAGATGCGAGGAGAGGGTCAGCAGTCGCGCTCGAGCTCCGGGGACAGACATTACATATGTCTCTGTTTGAGGACGACCCCACGAGGTTGCGAGCCGTGGCGAATACCTGGCTCCGGTTGGTAAAGGTGGCATATGAAATGGTAGAGGTGATCGAAGAATGCGGCCGCACTACTGGTTTCTAAGCGGGATACCAGCATTGGTGACGGTCCTGGTGGGCATTCTCATTCTCCTGGCCATCATCTGGCTGCTTATCAAATTACTGCCGTACATCATCATCGCGCTCGGCATTCTGATCCTTATTCTGGTCGTGCTTTACCTTCTGTCGCGGCTGTTTGGCACCTCCTCATACTGAGCCTGAGCGGTAGCGAGTTGTATATTATTTTTATATGCCAGACTGCAGGGATATACTAGGTAGGAGGAATTGAAATTGAACCTGTTAGAAGTCTTGACAAATCCGAACGCGTTTTTCGCTGCGAAGCTGCAAGATGCTATGAGTCTGCGTGTGCCCGCACTGCTCGTCCTGATCAGTGGGTTGATCAGCGGCAGTGCCGCGTACATGATCACCGGTATCACCCTTGAGATGCTGCAGGGCACACTGCCGCCGGAGGCGCAGAGCATTGCCGCCACGGTAGGGGGCGTTAGTGCGTTCGTCGGAGCAGTGTTGTTCTCATTGCTCCTCTGGGTCATCTATACTGCGGTCTTCTTCGGCATCTCCGCGCTCTTCAAAGGCGAAGGTGACTTCAAGCGCACGCTTGAGTTCGTTGGCTACGGCTACATCCCGATCATCATCGGCGGGATCATCAGTGCGATACTGATATACAACTTCGTGGCGACGGCGCAGCCACCACACGTCACTGATCCGGCGGCCTTGGCGGAGGTCATCGCGCAGTGGATAACGAGCAACCCCACGTTCCAGCTCGCCCCCGTCATCGGCATACTCTTCATGCTCTGGGCGGCGAACATCTGGATCTTTGGCCTGAAGCATGCGCGAAACCTCTCCACGAAACATGCGGCGATCACGGTCGGTATTCCGATCGCCGTCTACATCCTGTATTCAGTCTGGCAGTTAGGAGTGCTCTGGTGATGCGGTCGCGCACCCTCGCGCTCTTACTCGTGCTCTCACTCTCGCTCGTGCTCCTCGCAGGAACCGCCAGCGCGCAGGAAACCGCAGAGCCAAAGTCCTCGATCATGGTGTCCAGCTATCATGTGAGTCCCGAAGTGCTCATGCAGAAGGATATTGGCACGATCACGGTGACGGTGAAGAACATGGAGCTGCTCGAGAGTGTAAAGATAAAAGAAGCGTCGCTGATCGACCGTGATCTCAAAGTTCTGAGCAAACCGTACGTCAACATCGGGAGCCTGGGCCCTGGCGAGAGCCTCACGCTCTCGTTCACCATTCAGGCGGGCTTCGAGGATGGCATCTTTTATCCGAAACTCTTAGTGGATGCGGAAGCGGCAGAAAATGTCCGCTATCAAATCCCCGTTAAGGTCGAGAGCACGTCCCTGGCCATGGGGCTGCATGCGCTCCCGGAAGAGATCGTGAAGGACGACCGTGCGCACCTTGAGCTCCTGGTGGGCAACTCGCGACCGAACACCGTCACCGGGGTGAAGATCGTTACCGCTGATGAGCAGGTGATACCCTCCGAAGTGTTCCTGGGTGCACTCCCGTCGGACGAATCAACGGTAGCCGAATTTGAGTATACCCCGCAGTCCACAGGTACGCAGACCATCCACTTCGTATTGGAGTTCAGAAACGGCGATAATCGGCACGTAACCACGCTTGACGTCCCGTTGACAGTAACGGAGAGCAAGAAGAGCGCGGAGCTTATCCTTACAGGGATTGAGGTGGAGCCCCTGCTCGAGCCGTCTGGCTATAAGATCACCGGTGACATCAACAATGCGGGCCTGGAAGAAGCGCGGAGCGTGGTCATGAAGGTGGGTGAGGCCGCGGGTATTGCGGCAATAGACCCCTACAAGACCTACTTCGTCGGCTTGCTCGATCCAGACGATTTCAGCAGCTTCGAGCTCGACATCGCGGTGGAAGGCGACGTGACCACGGTGCCGCTGCTCATCGAGTATAAGGATGAGGACGGCAATCTCTTCTCTCAGGTCGAATACGTCTCGATCGAGCACCGTGAGCAGGCGCAGAATCCAGACGAGCTACCACTGCCCCTCATCGGTGCGCTCGTCGTTATTGCGGTATTCGTTGTCGGCATGATCGTGTACTCGTGGAAGAAGCGATGATTGTCGTGGAGCTAGTAGAAGTCACGAAGATTTACGAACTTCCGCGAGGGAGCGTCAAAGTACTGGATAACGTAAGTGTATGCATCGAGGCCGGCGACTTCATCTCGATTATGGGCCCCTCGGGCTCCGGTAAGACCACCCTGCTCAATATCATCGGCTGCCTGGACACGCCGACGAGTGGTCGCGTGATGATCGGTAACGAAGATGTTAGCGGGCTGGGTGACGAGGAATTGACGAAGATACGGCGCGATAAGATCGGCTTCGTCTTCCAGCAGTTCAACCTCATTCCCACACTGACCGCGGTGGAGAACATCGCGTATCCGCTACGGCTCAAAGGTGTGAGCGAACACGAGGAGCGGAGTAAAGCCCTCTTACGGTCGATAGGTCTGGCCGAGGAGCTGGGCGAGAACAAACCGAATGAGCTCTCAGGCGGCGAGCAGCAGCGCGTGGCAATTGCACGGGCACTGGCAAACGAGCCGGAGACCATTCTCGCCGACGAGCCCACCGGCAATCTGGACTCGAAGACGAGCACGGACATCATGGAGCTCCTGAAGGAGACAAACGAACGCGGTACCACGATAATCGTAGTGACACACGATCCGCAGGTCGCGGCGTATACGAGACGCACCTTCAGGCTCGCGGACGGGAGGATAGAGGGCACCGCATGATCTACTTCGAGTTCGCGAAACGGAACCTCAAGCGGCATACCTTCAGGTCGGTGCTCGCGATCGTCGGCATTGTCATCGGCGTGCTCGCGATTACCGCGCTCGGCATTCTCGGCAACAGCGTCCGGCTCTCAGCCTCCGAGCAGTTGCATCTCATTGGAAACGAGCTCGTCGTCTACCCCTATGGCGATGCCACCATCTCCGAGGATCATCTCGAGCAGATCGAGAAGGTAGCGGGAGAAGCAATACCGGTGATGTCGGGCGTTGATAAGGTGATCTTTGGCGATGAGACCGCTTTGGTGGCCGTGTACGGGCTCAGAAGCGAAGACATCCCGAAACTGCTGGAGAATGCGGACGGGCAGTATCTCAAACACGGCTCTTCAAACTGCATGGTCGGCTCACGCCTTGCCGCGGATTATGAGCTCAACGTGGGCGAACGCGCGACACTCAAAGCGCAGAAGCCACGGATCGTGGGTATCCTGGAAGAACGGGGCATTGGGTTCGATATCAACCCTGATAACGCCATTATTATCTCAGATAAGCTCTTTACCGCGCTCTATAATGCCTCGGACTACAACCTGGTGGTGGTCAGAGTGGAGGACCTCGAAGAGCTCGAGGCGACGCGGGAAGAGATCGAAGCGCGACTGAACAAGAAAGAGCAGGTGGTCACCGTGATGGAGATGAAGATGATTGTTGAGGGGATCAAGAGTTTGTTTGACACCATCTCGCTCTTCCTGCTCGGGATCGGCTCTATCTCACTCGTCGTTGCAGGCGTCAGCATACTGAACGTCATGATGATGTCAACGGTGGAGCGGACAAAGGAGATTGGGGTGATGCGCGCGATCGGCACCTCGAGGAGCGGTATTCTGCAGATGTTCCTCTTCGAATCCCTGATCCTAGGCGCGGTGGGCGGCGTGCTGGGCGCGCTGTTCGGCTTTGGGATCGGGTATCTTGTGGACGTGCTGATCCTCGAGGAGGCGTCGTATCTCTTCACCACCTCGAGCATCGCGTATATCTTCCTCGGCGTTGGATTCGGGATCGGAACGAGCGTAATCAGCGGTCTCTATCCAGCATGGCGCGCGTCAAAGCTGAAGCCGATCGAAGCGTTGCGGTATGAATGAATGAGTCTGCTGTGCGAACGGCTTTATGTACAGCGGCGTTCCTTTTTCTGCGTCGAAACACACTTTGTTAACGTGAAATGAAGGAGTCCATGAGCAGTGTGGACGTTGCAGCCGTGGTGATCGAGCTCCAGGAGCTGGTGGGCGCGCGCCTCGTGAAGGCCTATCAGCACGGTAAGGACGAGATACGGCTGAAACTGCACCAGAAAGACCGGGGCTCGCTCGATTTGATCATCGAGGCGGGTAAACGGATCCATCTCACCAGATACAAGCGCCCGACGCCGCGAATGCCCTCGAACTTCGCCATGTACATCCGCAAGCATCTCGGCGGCGGTCGGCTCGCAGGAATTCAGCAGCTCGACTTCGACCGGATCGTGGCGTTAACGATTGAGCGCTGGGATAAAAAGACCACGTTACTTGCGGAATTACTGCCCCGGGGTAATCTCGTGCTCGTTGACGAGGATGAGCTGATCATGCAGCCGTTGCGGCGAAAGAGCTTCGCCACACGGGAGATCAAGGTACGCACGAAATACGAGCGTCCGCCGTCGCGCGTGAATCCGTTGACCGTGACCGAGCAGGAGCTGAAAGCGCTATGCCACGAGCAGGATAAGGACGTGGTACGGGTGCTGGCCGCAGAGCTGAGCCTGGGCGGGTTGTACGCCGAGGAGCTCTGCAAGCTCGCAGGCATCGAGAAGACCAAGGCGGCAAACGAGCTCACCGAGGTTGACCTTTCCGCAATTGCTGCGGCACTGCAGACGCTCTTCAAGCCGCTGCTCACCCGCGACAAAAACCTGTTGAGACCGCATATCGTGCTCGAAGCCCAGGAGAAGCTGGACGTGCTCCCCTTCGAGTTGAACGCGTATAGCGAGCAGGACAAGCAATTCTTTGACTCGTTCAATGAGGCGGCAGACGAGTTCTTCACTCTGCAACTCGCCGAAGCGGTCGAGGAGCAGGTGAAGGTTGAGCAGGAGAAAGGGATCAGCAAGCACGAGCACGTGCTGACCGAGCAGCTCGCAGCGCTTCAGAACTTCGAGCGCAAGGAAGCGGAATGCATACAGAAGGGCGAGCTGATCTACACGCGGTATACCGAGCTCGAAGCGCTGCTTCACGAACAGCCGAAGGGACGAAAGACGATTACCGTTACCCTACCTGGCAGTGATCTCCCGCTCGAGCTTGACACTTCGCTCTCGCTACATCAGAATGCCGGCGCGTATTACGAACGTGCAAAGACGTTCAGGAAGAAGCGAGAGGGTGTGGCGCGCGCGATCGAGGAGACGAAAGAGCGGATAGAGGCTGAGAAGGCGAGAGAGGCGGAACGCGAAGAAGCGTTCATCCCGGAGAAGAAAGAGGTTAGACTGGTGCGGGAGGAGTGGTACGAGAAGTTCAGGTGGTTCGAGACCTCAGACGGCTTCCTCGTCATCGGCGGCAGAGACGCGACCACCAACGAGTTCGTGGTGAAGAAGCATATGGCGCCCAACGACCTGTTCTGCCATACGCAGGCCGAGGGCGCGCCGGTCGTGATCGCGAAGACTGGTGGTAAGGAGATATCGGAGGCAGGCTTGAGGGAGATCGCGCAGTTCGCCACCTCATACTCAAGCTTATGGAAGTACGGGTTCTACGAGGGCGAGTGCTACTGCGTGCCCGGCGAGCAGGTGAGCAAGACGCCGCCATCGGGCGAATACATCAAGAAAGGGAGCTTCGTGGTGCGCGGCAAGCGACGTTACTTCAAAGCGCCGCTGGGGCTCTGCATCGGGCTGAAGAAGGGTAAGCTGGTGGTCGTGCCGGCAACGGAGGCGCAGCAAGAGCAGATGGAGCGGTACGTGGAGCTAGCACCGGAAGGCGAGCTGGAGAAGAATGAGCTGGCTAAACAAATCCTCAAGATCTTTCTCGATACGGCAAAAGAGGACGGGAAAGGTAAAGAGGAGATCGAGCAACAGGTAACGTTAGAGAAAGTGCAGCGGTATCTTCCGCCCGGGAAGTCGAGAGTGAAGGCAGTTTATCCGCCTCTCGGATGATGATAAGTGATCGCTTCCATCAAGAAGCGGGGGAAAGCTAGATATGGCACTATTTTTTGGGATAGATGGGTGCCGGAATGAGTGGATTGCAGTAAGTTGTGATTCTGATCATAATTTCCAGAAAGCTTTTGTTGAGAAGAGCATCCAAGCAACACATGAATGTACAAAAGAGGCCAACCTTACGCTCATAGATATTCCAATTGGACTTAAGGACAAAAGCAACCCGGGAAAACGCGCCTGTGATGTTGCCGCGCGGAAAAAATTAGGAAAACAATGGCGTTCTGTTTTTTCAGTACCGCAGCGAGAAAGTCTCGAACAAGAGACCTATGAAGATGCAAAACGCAAAAATATGAATATATGCGGAGTAGGGTTAACCAGACAAACATGGTGTATTATGAATAAAATTTCTGAGGTTGATTCGCTCTTAATTCGCAACTCTGCGTTACAGTTGAGGTTCAGAGAGACACATCCAGAGATTTGTTTTTGGTGTTTGAACAAGAAAAAAGCACTAAATGATAAGAAGAAAACCGAATCAGGTATTAAAGAACGCTTAAAGATAATGAAAGGTTTTTCTGAAAACGGCGATGATTTCTACAACAAGAATCGGAACCTTCTTAGGGGTGTGAAATCTGATGATATCCTCGATGCCATGGCTGCAGCTTTAACCGCATCCCTTTCGGAACAGTTCATTCTCAAAACCTTACCTGAAGTGCCGGAAGTAGATTCGTTCGGTCTCAAAATGGAAATCGTTTATGTGGCAATTGACTAAACCGTTTACAGCGGTAATTAATCTAACTTAAAACGCACCGCTTTTAGTTTCTGTTCGATGCTCCCCGCCTTATCCCGCCGTTCGTCTATTTTCAGTGTGGTCACGACCCGTAACGCGCCCTGCTCGAATACGGATTCGTGAACTCGCTCCACTGCCTCCAGAATCACGGATAGCTCGTCAGCCTCGATGATCGTGCCCATCGCCGTTAGCTGGGGCTCCAGGCCCATTTTCTTTAGCTCAGTAACCGCTTTCGCCACGTACCTGCTCACACCCGGCGTTCCTGTGCCCAGAGGAACAACCGTGAGTTCTGCGATGATCATTTCCCGACACCCTCCCTGTACACTATAAGTGCTCCAGCATATACATATATACCATACCTGACTCACCCGGCCGGCACAGTCGCGAACGGGCGAGGTACAAGCGATGCCACCGCCAGAGGAGCAACGGGAGATAACGATCCTGCATGTCGATGACGAGCCGGAGTTCCTTGCGCTGACCAAAGCCTTTCTGGAACGCGAGCAGGAGAAGTTCGTGGTGGATACTGCGACCTCGGTAGAAGAGGCGCTCAAGCGGCTGGATGAGCGTTCTTATAACGTCATCGTCTCCGATTACCAGATGCCCGGAATGGACGGTTTGACGTTCCTCCAGCAAGTGCGCGAGCGCAGCAGCACGATACCGTTCATCGTGTTCACGGGTAAGGGTCGAGAAGAAGTCGCGATTGCGGCGCTAAACAGGGGTGCCAACCACTACCTCCAGAAAGGCCGTGATATCGAGAGCATGTACGGCACATTGATCTACGCGATCGAGGAAGTAGTGTCGAAAAATTGGGCACTGGAGGCGCTGAGAGCGTCTGAGTCCGAATATCGAGCCATCTTTGAAACCACCGGCACGGCAACGGTCATTGTAGAGGAAGACGCTACGCTCTCCCACATAAATACGGAATTTGAGAGATTGTCAGGGTGCTCCAGGGCGGAGATAGAAGGTAAGAGGAAATGGAGAGAATTCGTGGTGCATGAAGATTTGGCGCGGATGAGCGAGTATCATCGGTTACGACGAAAAGATCCGAACGCCGCGCCGAGCACGTACGAGTTCCGGTTTGTTGACGCCGCAGGCACTGTTAAAGACGTACTGCTGAATATCAACATGATCGCGGGAACAAGCAAGAGCGTTGCTTCGCTTTTAGATATCACCTCGCGCAAGAAAGCGGAAGAAGCGCTCCGCGAAGCAGAGGCCAAATATTCTGCCGTGGTCGAGAACTCTCTGGATGGCATCGTTATACTGCAAGATGAATTGCTGAAATTCGTGAACAGGAGCTATTCGGCGCTGCTGGGCTATATGCCCGCTGAAGTGATAGGGAAGCATTTTTTGAAATTGGTCGCACCGGAGTTCCGTGAGCTGACCCGGAAACGATATACAGATCGGCTGCGCGGGAAAGAACCGCCCAATATCTACGAGATCGCGTTACTCCATAAAAATGGCAGTATCCTACCGGTAGAGATTAATGCCACGGTCATGAGTTACGAAGGTAAACCGGCAGATCTCGTCTTTATTCGCGACATCGCCGACCGAAAGCGTTCGGAAGAGGCGCTTCGGGCCAGTGAAGAGAAGTACCGGACGATGGTTGAACATACCGGAACGGGCATCTGCGTCTTCGATGAAGATACCACTATCGCCTTTGTTAACCAGGAGTATGAGCGGATCACCGGCTATACGAAGGAGGAGGTGGAGGGCACTGTAAGTTGGACTGAACACATTGTCGAAGAAGATCTCGCGGTGATGAAGCAGCGCCATAAGCTGAAGAGCGAGGTGGGCAGCCAGGTCCACAGCGTATACGAATTCAGGATGAAGACCAAAAGCGGGGAGACGAAAGATATCCTTCTTAACGTTGATCTCATACCAGGCACACGAAAGAGCATCGCTTCTTTGCTCGACATCACCGATCGGAAGCGAATGGAAGAGCGGCTCCGAGAAGACAGCTCGTTCCGCAATAAGGTGATTACAAAAGCCGCCGAGGGGCTTTGCGTCTGCCACGAGATTCCTGAGTATCCATTCGTGGCATTCACGGTTTGGAACGATCGCATGACCGAGATCACCGGCTACACCATGGACGAGATCAATCGGCTTGGCTGGTATCAGACGATGTATCCGAATCCAGAGCTCCAGGCGTGCGCCATCGAACGCATGGCTCGGATGAGAAAAGGGGATGATCTGGTTGCAGAGGAATGGGTTATCACCCGAGCGGATGGAGAGAAGAGAACGCTTTTGATCTCCACCTCTGTTCTGAAGTCGAAAGACAGCCAAACCCACGTCCTTGCCCTCATGCAGGATGTCACTGAGCGCAAGCAGATCGAGACGGGGCTGAAAGAAAATGAACGGTTCCTCAGAGATATCTTGGATGGCATCCAGGATGGCATCAGCGTGCTTGATTGCGATCTGACCGTGCGTCGTGTGAATTGGTGGGTGGAGCAGAAGTATGCTGACGAGATGCCGCTAATTGGCAAGAAGTGCTTCGCGGTATATCAGAAGCGGCAATCTCCCTGTCCCTGGTGTCCCTCGGTCCCGACGATCGAGACGGGGATAGCTCATACCGAGGTCGTACCCTATCCCACTGCGGATAACCCCACGGGTTGGATTGAGCTGAGTGCATATCCGCTCAAGGACCCCGATGGGTGCGTTACCGGCATTGTGGAGCATGTGAAAGATATAACCGCCCGTAAAAAAGCGGAAGAGGCGCTACAAGCGAATGAGAAGAGATACCGGGAACTAGCAGATTCACTACCCCAGGTGGTCTTTGAGATAGACGAAGCAGGAACCTTAACGTTCGTGAACCGGTTTGCCTTTGCCCTCTTTGGGTACAGCCAGGAGGAGTTTGAGACCGGCCTCAACGCCCTGCAGATGATCGCTCCTGAGGATCGCGCGAGGAGCCGGGAGGCTATTCAACGGGTCTTACAGGGCGAACCGTTGGGCGGCATCGAATACACGGCGCAACGGAAAGATGGCACGGTATTCCCCGTGCTCATACATTCAAATCGGATTATCCATGGTAAGAGGCCCGTGGGCTTGCGAGGGATTTTGGTCGATCTCTCTGAGCCTAAACGAACGGAGGACGCCTTACGTAAAAGCGAGGAGCGGTATCGAGTGCTAACTGACGAATCGCCCTTTGGAATAGCGATTGTTTCGCCCGAGGGGCACTATCACTACGTCAATTCTAAGTTCGTTGAGATCTTCGGTTACACGCTGAAAGACGTTCCTACCGGGCGTGATTGGTTCATCAAGGCCTACCCCAATGAGAGATCCCGAAAAGAAGCTATTACCACGTGGTTCAATGATTTGAAATCATCAAAACCGGGAGAGTTCCGACCTCGGACGTTCACGGTGACCTGCAAGAACGGCACTAAGAAAGAGATCTGTTTCCGCCCGGTTACGCTCTCTACGGGCGAGCAACTCGTTTTGTATGAGGATATTACTGAACAGAAGCGAGCAGAAACGGAACGTGCCGCGATCCTCAAAGAGCTCTCGGCCAAGAACCGGGAGCTGGAGCGGTTCACCTACACCATCTCCCACGATTTACGCTCGCCGCTCGTGACCATAGAAGGCTTCACGGACATGCTCCAGAAGGATTTAGAGCAGAACAACCACAAGCGGGTGATGAGCGATTTACAGTATATCTCGACCGCAGCGGCCAGGATGGACGAGTTCCTGAGCGCGACGCTGAAGCTCTCGCGTATCGGACGAATGGCGAACCCGCCCGAGGACGTGCCTTTTGACACTGTCATTCAAGATGCCCTGGCGCAGACCGCCGGTGAGATACAGGCGAGCGGGGTTGAACTCGTCATCGCTGATCAGTTCCCAACCGTCCATGTGGATCGTTTGCGGATCGCAGAGCTCCTGGTGAATCTCATCAGCAACAGCATCAAATATCGGGGCGATCGCCCGGATCCCGAAATAGAGCTTGGACATCGTATGGACGGTGATGAGACGGTATTCTTCGTGAAAGACAACGGGATCGGGATCGCTAAGAGCGAGCAGGAGAAGGTCTTCGAGATCTTTTGCCAGGTGGACATGCGGAGCGAAGGCACGGGCGCCGGGTTGGCGATCGTACGCCGGATCGTCGAGATACACGGCGGTCGCATTTGGATTGAATCGGAATTGGGTACGGGGTGCACGGTCTGTTTCACGCTGCCCGTGGTGAGCGCAGCCCTCTAGGATTATCCCTTCTCTCGCGGCACTAACGTGAAGAAATTCTTTATCTGTGCGGAAACCTCGATATTCCTGAAGTGACGCTGGTCCAGTGCGCCGGTCGGGCACGCGGCAACGCAGGTGCCGCACCCCTTACAGAGCGCCTCGATCACTTCCAGCTGCTCATTCAGCCGTAACGCGCGGTAGGGGCATTTATCCACGCAGATCCCGCACTTCACGCAGGCAGACTGGTCCACCACGGGAGTGATCGCCTCAGGCACGACGTACCCACGAGCCATGGGGATCGAGGCTCGCGATGACGCGCCCAGCGCCTGCGCTATGCTTTCCGGGACATCGCGGGGGCCGTGAGCAGTGCCGCAGAGATAAATGCCATCGGTGGCGAAATCCAGCGGCCTGAGCTTCACATGCGCCTCGTAGAAGAACCCGTCTGGCCCCAGCGGCACCTTCAGCATCTTCGAGATCCGCTCGGTTTCGGGCCCGCTGATAAGCGGTGTGGAGAGCACCACCAGATCAGCTTTCAGGTCGAGCTCTTTGCGGATATTCACATGATAGACCTTGACGGTCGTCCCCTCAACGATCGGCTCGCTCCCGGGCTCAAAGCGTACGAATCGTACACCCTGCTCACGCGCCTCGATGAGCATGTGCTCATATTCGCCGTACACGTTCATCCCTTCATTCAGGATATAGATCTCAGCATCGGGCACATGCGCTTTTATCACCAACGCGTTCTTCACAGCGGTGGTGCAGCAGATCTTCGAGCAGTAAGAGACCTTCCGGCCGCGAGCGCCGACGCACTGGATCATCACGAATCGGTTGCCGAGCGTATTGAAATCTTGGGTCTCGGCGCAGGATCGCAGCCGTTCCTCCAATTCCAACTGCGTGATTACTCGCTTTCCGTCGTACTTGAAGAGCCCTTCAGGTTTGAGCTCTTCCGCACCGATCGCTACAATAATGGTGCCAATCTTAAGCACCTGCGTTGCGCCGTTCGTGGAAATCGTTACGGTGAAATTTCCGACATAGCCCTCCACCTCGTCCACTGAGGCCGAGGTCCACACGGTTATCTTCTTCTCCGCTTGCACGTCACTCATGACGGCACGCAAGAACTCGCGCGCGTCGACGAAGGTGGGATAGAGTTTATACAGCCTTCTGAGCAGTCCACCCAGCTCATGCTCCCGCTCCACGAGGTGCACTTCGAAGCCCTGCCGCGCGAGATTCAACGCTGCGGTCATGCCACTGATCCCCCCGCCGATAACGAGCGATTTCGGCTCGACTCGCACTTTCTCCTCCTCTTGCGGTTCGAGCATGGCTGCTTTGGCCACCGCCATGCGCACCAGATCCTTCGCCTTCTCCGTTGCCTTTTCAGGCTCGTGCATATGGATCCAGGAACACTGGTCGCGGATGTTCGCGAACTCAAAGAGGTACTTGTTGAGCCCCGCAGCTTCACACGCTGCCCGGAAGAGCGACTCGTGCGTTCGCGGCGTGCAGGCAGCAACAACGACGCGGTTCAGCCCTTTCTCCGCGATCGCCTGTTTTATCGAATCCACGCCGTCCGATGAGCAGGTGTACAGATTCCGCTCAGCATACACGACGTGTGGCAGCGTCTTCGCGTATTCTGTTACCGCGGGTACATCCACCACACCACCGATGTTCGTGCCGCAATGGCACACGAATACCCCGATCCGAATCTCCTCGTCACGCTCCGCCATCGTGCTCACTTCCCTTTCGTGCTATAATCACAGAGGCCGCAGCCGCAGCGGCACTCGCCTGGGCCACACTCTCCGGGATGTCCTTCGGGCCCTGCGCGTAGCCAATGAGAAAGATCCCCGCCTTGTTCGTCTCGATCGGCGCGCCGAGCCGATCTCGGGACGTGAAGAACCCGTACTCGTCAACCGGTATACCGAGCACAGCCGCGAGCTCTTTTGCGCTCTTGCTCGGTATCGGCGCGGTGTTCAGCACGACCAGCTCGGCCTCTATGCGCTCCAGTTCACCTGTAGCCAGGTCTTCATATTTGATGATCAGGTTCTTCGTCTCCTTATCCTCGATGATCTCGCCTGGACGGCCTCGTACGTACCTGATCCCGTATTCCGCTTTTGCGCGGTCTATGTACTCCTGCGAGCGCTTACCTACGGCCCGCAATTCAGAGTACAGGATATAGGTTTCCGTGTCCGGGTAATGCTCCCGGGTGAGTATCGAGCCCTTGGTGGCATTCAAGCAGCAGACAGTGCAGCAATACGGGTAGTTGCTCCGATCGCGCAGCCCGACACATTGGATGAAGACGACCGTTTGCGGCACCTTACCGTCAGAAGGCCGTAGAAGGTGCCCTTCCGTCGGCCCGCTGGCACAGATCAGCCGCTCGAATTCCAGTGCTATGAGCACATTCGGATAGATGCCATAGCAGTACTCTTTGAACTGTGTGGGGTCGGCGAAATCATAGCCCGTGGCCACGATGATCGCATCCACGTCGAGTTCGAGCTCTTCCGGCTGCTGCTCAAAATCGATCGCATCCGGCCCACAGGCCTCGACGCAGGGCGGCGATTTACCGCATTTACCCTTCGTGAGCATAAGGCAGTGCTCGTCGTCGATGATCGCGACGCGCGGCACTGCCTGTATGAAATAGAGAGATATTGCAGGCCGTTTGCCCAGATTCATATTGAATTCGTCCGGATACCGCTTTTTGAGCCGACAGGCCAGCACACAGCGCCCACAGCCGGTGCATTTGTTCTCGTCCACGTACCGCGGCTTCTTCACGATACGGGCCGTAAAGTTCCCGGCCGCGCCCTCCAAGCCCACTACTTCCGCGTTCGTTATGACCATTACGTTCGGATGTCCGAAGCATTCCAGCATCTTGGGAGCGAGGATGCAGATGGAGCAGTCGTTCGTGGGGAAGGTCTTGTCAAGTTGCGCCATCCGACCACCGATGGAGGGCTTCTTCTCCACCAGATAGACCTCGTGTCCGCGATCGCCGAGATCCAGTGCTGCCTGTATTCCCGCGATACCGCCCCCGATTACCAACACGCGTCCCATATCAGTGCACCTCCCTGACCGCTTCGGCGAGCACGGTTACTAAATCCTTTATCTCGATCTTCACATCGCGGCCTTGCGGGAGTTCACCCAGTTGCGCACACCGCAGGTGCGCCTGACATTTCGGGCATGCAGTCACGAGCAGCTCGCTACCGGTTGCCGTCGCCTCTTCCAACCGGGTCAACTGCATCCGTCGATGCGCGCTACCGCAGCCCACCCATGCGTTCGGACCACCACAGCAGTTCGCGATCTCTCGTGCATGCGCCATCTCGTTGACCGTAAATCCAGCCTCGTGGAGCAGGTATCGGGGAGCGTCATACACTCCGAGCATTTTACCTAACCTGCAGGGATCCTGATACGTGACACTTATTCGCTGCTCGCTGTCCGCTGACACTGCGTCGAATTGCAGGTCACCACGCTCCACCAGCTCTTGCAAGAGCTCGGAGATGTGCAGGACTTCGAAGTCGAACTCCACAAATTCCGGATATTTCTGCTTCAGTATCCAGTAGCCCTCGGGGCATGAGCAGACCACGCGCTTCGCGCCCGTCTCTCTGAGCAGTGCGGCATTGTACCGGGCAAGCGCCCGGAACGTCTCGTCATCACCGATCCAGTAAAGATCGTGCCCGCAGCATTTCTCACGCTCTGCAATCGCGGGCGTTACGCCTGCACGGTTCATCAAGAAGACCGCATCGCGCGGGATGCTCGCTATTTCCGCGCCAATGCGCTCAAAGGGCAGATCCACGGTGCATCCAATGTCCTTAAAGAGGAATTGATAGAGCGGTACGCAGCCGGTGAAGTATACCAGCTCGCCCCGCGCGCTTGTTTTAAGGTCCCTAAACAGAGCGCGTCTCATCCCGCCATCCACCTCGGTCTGCGACATGATGCGCGCCGATGAGACGAAGAGGTTGCCATGACTCGGGTTCGGCTCGTAGCCCTCAAAAAGCCTCCGCCGCCGCACGCGCCGTATGAATTCAGGGAAATCGACCACCGCGGGACAGACGTCCTTACAGCGCCCGCAGGTAAGACAATCGAAGGCCACCTGCTCGACGTCGTCGGTGAACCCGAAGAGGGCATGGCCAACCGTAACCCGGGGCGAAAAGGGCTTTGCTTCTGAAACGGGACAGATAGAGGTGCATTTGCCACATTCTGCGCAGTAATATACCGCGGTATCAGCGATGATGCTCTCTAATTCCTCTGGCTCGCCTTTGGGGCGTTCCACCCGCACTTCATTCTTGCCCAGGTTCCGCACCTCGTTCACGAACTCCGTAATACTGCGCGCGAACTTCCCGCCCTCGACTGATGCGAAATACTCAAGGCTCAAACGTCTCTGGTCGATCCCGATGGCGCCCAGCAAGTTCTTGAGCATCTGGACGCGCTGCGCTGCCTTTTCGTTTCCCGAGAGGTAACTGCAGTCACCAGGATGACAGGCCGCGATCAGAACCCCGTCAAACCCGCGTTCAAATGCACGGAGCACGAAGTAGGGGTCTACGCGGCCCGAGCAGAGCACGCGCACGATTCGCACCCCTGGTGGATAGTGGAGCTTCGTGGCTCCTGACAGGTCTGCGCTTGCATACGCGCACCCGGTACAGCAGAATACTACAATTCGCGGCTCAAAGTCCTCTTCGGTCATGAATGCCTAAATTCCTCCTAGGCGATCGCCTCGATCATGGCGGTGAGCTGTTCTAACGTGGAAGTGCAATATCTGATAGCTCGGGTGGGGCAGGCAACGGCACAGGCACCGCAACCCTGGCAGATCGCCTCTTTAACGGTCGCGATTGGGAACCCGTCTGATTCCTGCAGTCTGATCGCATTGTATTCACAGACCTGCGCACAGAGTCCGCAGCCGCGGCACAGCGTCTCATCCACACGCACAATCCAGGGATCAATGGTGAGATACTCGTGTGCGAGGATAGTGCTACATGCTCGTGAGGCCGCTGCATCCGCCTGCACCACGCACTCATCCAGCGAGGTGGGAAACAGCGCAGAGCCGCAGACGAAGACGCCCCTGGTTGGCGTGTCAACCGGCGTGAAATTCATCCGCGGTCGTTCTCGTGCTTCGATGAAGAAGCCCTGCTCGTTGAGGGGAATTCCGAGCAGCTCATGCAGGTGCTCATGCCCTGTTGAGGGCACCATCGGGGTGCTGAGCACGATCAAATCGGGCTTTATCAGGAGCTCTTCTCCCAGGAGCAGGTCAAAGACCGAGATAATCCCCGCGTTCAACTCCGGCGGGCGGTCCCGTGTGTACCGGACGAAGATCACCCCTTTTTCGCGCGCCTCCTTGTACTTCAATTCCCCTGTTCCGTACGTCTTGATCTCCTGGTAGAGCACGAAGATCTGCGCGTCGGGATTACAGTCCTTCGCCCGTACCGCATTGGTTACCAGCTCGATACTGCTGTATTTCGGGTACACGCCTTGGTTCTGCACCGCATCCTGCATCATAACGATAGTGCCCGCGACCGCTGAACCGGCAAGCAGTGCAGCAAACTCGGCCTGCGTGACCACGTTTTTAGTTGCTCCGTAGCCAAACCACCCGTGAGGACTAACTGCTTGTGCCCCTATTGCGACAACGACGGCACCGCACTCGATTTCCTCTTCACTGCCTGCGGCTCTTAGCCTCACCGTGAATGCGCCTGGTTGTCCCCCCCAATCGGTCAATTCAGCGTTCGTATAAACGGTTACCCGCTCGTTCCTGGTCACATCCTCTTTGAGTCGGGCAAAAATATCAGATGCCCGTTCACCCGTGGGGAAAGCATCAACCGTATTCAGGGCGCCGCCCAGTTCAGACGCCTTCTCGATCACGGTTACCTCGTATCCAGCAGTAGCAATCTCCAGCGCTGCGGTCATGCCGGACACGCCGCCACCGATAACGAGCGCTCGCGGGATCACCGGGTACCGTTCTATCGACTCTTCGGGCTGATGCCGCAGCCGCTCGATAGCCATGGTGATGAGCTCGCCCGCTACCTCGGTCGCTTCCTCGCGGTTATGTACCCAGGCACACTGCTCCCGTATGTTCGCAATTCCCAGCGAGTACGGGGGTAGTCCTGCGTTCGCACACGCGGCACTCAGGAACGATTCACTACCCCGGGGACTGCATCCGGCAAAGACGACCCTGTTCAGATGATGTTCACGTACGCCGCGCGTTATTTTTTCCTTTGCCGTTTCACACGTTGTCAACTCTGTGTCAACGTGCATAACGTTATCGTGACTCCGCACGCGCTCCGCGACCGCGGCGATATCAACGTTATTACTGATCTCGCCCTCGCAGCCGCAGATAAAGACGCCAATTCGCGGCGCTTCACCCAGAGGGGCACTCTCTTCTGGCGTTTCAGTGTGCTGATCACTGCGCTTCACGAACCGCGCGGCCTTCACCGCCGCCGCACTGCCCTGCGCGATGCTGTCGTGTACTTTCATTGGGCCATTAGCACAGCCAGAGACAAAAATCCCGGGCACACTCGTCTCCACGGGATTGGTGGCACTCGTTGCTGGGTAGCCGAAAGGATCTTGTGTGACACCGAGAATCTCGGTAAGCTCGTTCAGCGTCTTCGAAGGCAGCAGGCCAACAGCAATCACCACCAGATCGAATACCAGATGCTCGATCGTCCCCGCGGCAAAGTTCTCATACTTGAGGAGCAATGGCTCGGCGCTCGTATCTTGGTGAACAGGGCTATCGCAAGGAATGACTTCAGGCACGCGCGACCTAATGTAGCGCACGCCGGGGTCGTTCTTGAGCTCATCCACCAACTGCTCATCCCGGCCAAAGACCCGCAGATCAATGTAAAAGAGCGCGACCTCAATCTCGGGGAACCGCTGCCTGACAACCTTCGCATCACGCGCGGTACAAGCACAGCAAACGGTGGAGCACAGCTCATTCTCCGTACAGCGCGAGCCCACGCACTGGATGAAGCCGATTTTACGAACAGGCCTGCCATTTGAAGGTCGAGTCAGCTCCCCGGTCTTCGTTGCGGCCCGCAGCATTCGTTCAAATTCCAGAGCGGTAACGACATCTGGATGGTCAAGATTATAACCCGCTGAAACGTTCTCGAAGATCTCATAGCCCGGCGCCAGGATGATACTCCCAACCGCAAGTACACGGCCTGAGACGGTCAATCGGAAATCGCCCGCATTACCCGAAAGGGCTTCTACGGTACTGCCCAGTAAGAGCTCTATGTTTGGATGGTTCTCAACCTCAGCGAGCCACGGCGCTAACCCGATTTTGCATTCTGCGAGTTCAGCCACCTTCCCGCCGAGCGCCTGACGCTGCTCGATGAGATATACCCTGAACCCGGAATGAGCGAGATCGAGCGCCGCTGAAATACCGGAAATGCCGCCCCCAATGACCGCAACTCCCATAGGCACTTTTTTCTCGGCCCTCATTGCAGATAACCTTTTTTGTTTTCGTCGTGCGTTCCTTACAGGACTCGGCTGGGTACGCGCAATTAGTTGGGACTCACTTCTTCTGCTCGCCGATGAGAGCATCGAGAATCGTGATGAATTGCTCCTCCTTACCATCGGGAATGGACGCGCCCGCAGCCACCGGGTGTCCGCCACCGACGCCGCCGACTTCGTTCGCTGCACGTTCCATCGCTGTAGCGAGGTTGATACCCGTTGCGCCCGCGAGGAGTTCTTTGTGACAGCGTCCGGAGATCTTCGTCTCGACCTGCTTGCCGTCCTCTACCCGTTCCTTTTTATTGAACCCGATCACGGGCTTATCGGTGCAGAGATAATCGGCCACGATGCCCGCTACGGTACCGGTAACGCCGCCCTCCTGCACATAGAAGTAGTAGAGATTGTTGAGACCTTTTACCGCGCCCTCACCGCCCTCCAAACGATTCAACTCAGAGACGAGTTTTGCCTGGATATTTGCGTAGAGCATGGTCGCTTCTTCTCTCAACCGCGCCTCTCGCAGGCAGAGCCCGATTCCGAGCCCTGATTTACCCAGTCGCCCGCAGGCGTCAATCACCCGCATCAAATCATAGCCATTCGGGATCACCTCGCAATGCAGGCGGTACGTCGCTCCAACCAGCACGTCTTCGCTGATCCCGGCGTGCTGCGATTCCCGCAGGAGCGCCAAGAGCGCTGCAGTCAGCCGCGCTTCTTCGTCTTCCGTCAGATCGGTCACCTCTCGAGTGCCCTCGATCTTAATCTGATTCAATAATGCGGTAACCCATTCAGGCTTGCCAGCAAGGGGTGTATATGGATCGGTGGACGAGAATATCAGCTCCTGGAGTTTCCCATCGCCGAACTTCAGCCCCGTTTTGGTGGAAATGACACCTTCCCGAAGTGCCTCATCAACAATTAATTTGTTCACACCTGAGCTGAGATCGAGCTTGTCGCCCATAGTGCCGGCGATCGCAAGCCCCGCAAGATCGATATTCCCCCTCTTCTCTCCCGCGAGACGCCGTGCCACGAGATACGAGAGCCCCGCAGCGCATATGGTGCTCCCGCGTTCGTTAACCAGGTCTCGTGCCTCTGCAGCGCTGAGACAGCAAGGATTGATGAGGACTGAAGAGGGCGTGCTCAGTACGGGAACGGACGCGGAGGGGGCGTGATGATCAATAATGACCACTGCACGCTCTTTGAGATGCTCTGCGAGCAAATCGGACTGTGCCGTGCCCATATCACAAATCAGTATCAAATCCTCGTCCAGGCCCCGAACGAACGAGTCTTCCAGTTTATTTACGATCGTTACATGAAACTGAATGCCCTGCCGGCAGAGCGCAGTACACAGGATACCCGCGGCCGTAATGCCGTCGGCGTCGTAGTGCGAGATAACCCGTGCATAGTCGTGCTGGGCGATGATCCTCGCTGCCGTTTCCACGCTCTTTTGCAGTGTTGCCATTGTGAAAGACGTGCCGAGAACTCACTAAACAATTCGAAAAGAGGAAGCCTTTTCTTAAATAACCCCCTCTTTATTCTCGGTCGTTCAGGTTCACGGGGCGTGTGGCCTAGCAAGGATATGGCGGCAGCCTCCTAAGCTGCAAATCACGGGTTCGAATCCCGTCACGCCCGTACACGAATCTTCTGCGTGTCCACCACGATGACGTCCTTCACCGCGCTCACGGCATCAAACGGGATGAAGATGTAACCATCCTCCTCCTTGAACTTGCTCGCGTCCAGCTCATCCGAGGGTCTGACCACGAGCTCGCGCAGTAACCCGGTGTTCGATTCAGCCACAATATTGTGCAGAATGCCCATTTCACTGCCGTCAGAGTCCACCACCCGCTTATTACTCAACTTCAGTACCGATATCTTTACCATTTTCGGTTCTCCTCTCCTCTATCTACACACATTCACCTTCACTCTATATCAATCTTCTTATTCTATCCTATCTATCTATCTATCTATCGATCTATCGATCTATCTCTCTCTCGTCCTCGACCCGTAATTTATTACGGAGTTTCAAGAAGTGCTTATCCCCGAGTTTGACGAAAAAGGCAGGTTCGCCTCTCGTAACGTTTATGCGCTCCTCTTTTCGAATCGCGCGGTAATATTGCCCATCGATGACGAGCTCGGCGTCCTTCTCTTCCAGCAGTTGGAAACTGATCTCGCTCTCGATATCGACGACAGTAGGCCGTGCAGAGAGCTTAAAGGGCGCGATGGGCACGATAATCGTCGCATTCACCCGGGGATCGACGATCGGACCGCCGGCACTCATGGCATACGCAGTACTCCCGGTGGGCGTCGCGAAGATCACGCCGTCCGCTCGCAGCCGCTCCAGCTCCTCGCCATCAATGAGTATGGCGAAGTGGAGCATCTTTCCCGGTCGTGAGGTGATGGCGACCACTTCGTTCATTGCGCAGGGCATCGTTTCCTCGTTGCCGCTGATGTGAACAGCAAGCCGCTCCTTTTGCTCGACCTCAAACCCCTGCGCCAGGCTCGTGAGCGTTGCGACACTGGCTTCCGGCTGCACCTCAGCCAGGAATCCGATCGCACCCGTGTTAATACCGACCACCGGTGTGGTGCTCTTCACCGCATGCAGGGACCGGAGAATCGTCCCATCGCCGCCGACACAGACAAGGAGATCAATGTCCATCTCATCCACCGGTATGCCGTCCCGCTGCAGCTTTGCAGCAGTCGTCTCGTCAAGGACAACCGGGATCTGGTCTTCGAGCGCGGCCACGAGGTGCCGTACCACTGCGAGATCCTCAGATCGCCCTTTACACGTTATTCCGATCCGTTTCGGCCTCTTGTTTGTCATTCCTCAGCGAGCCTGAAAATCGCCTCTGCCAGATCGCCGTTCGTCTCCATCAATGCCGCGCGCGCTTCCTCCTCGCTGCACCCTGCTTTCTCCATAACGATTGCCACGTCCTCCGCAGAGATACTCAGCTCGGGCGCGGCTTCAGCCTCCGCCTCTGCTCGCGGACGTTTGATCGGCGTGCCCGTGATCTGGTACATCTTCGCGCCCTGCGTGTCCATTACCGTGACGGCAGCATCCTCAAAGACGAGTTCATAGTCTGCAGTTCGAATGACTACCTGCTCGACGTCGGTCAGCTCTTCGAGGCTGATTCCCAGCTGCTTCATCTGCTGGCTTAAAAGCTTCGGATTCAAGCCGCCGACACCCTTACGAAATCCACCGCGCATGTTCCGTTCACCTTTTTATTCTGATGAGCAGTACCAGTATATAGTAGGGCAGGTAAAGAATAAACCACGTTACGGTATCTTAATTTTTAAGTTTGTGCTTGCTAACTAACGGCTGCAGAGCTGAGGGTGGAGCAGTAGTAGAGTAGAGTAAAGGAGAAGAGAGGGCCCGTGGTCTAGCTGGTTATGACGTCGCCTTTACGAGGCGAAGGTCATGCGTTCGAATCGCATCGGGCCCATTCGCTACAGTGGATGAATCCTTTTAAAAAGGGAAGTTTTATATGAGCGCGAGCGTTGTAATTATTGAGATATTAAATGGCTATAGATACACCGAAGATATTTGGTAAGTTTGAGTTGCACGAGCCGCGGCAACTCCGCGAATGGGAGATCTACTTCGGGATTAAAGACCGCGAAGGCGTGAAGGCCTGGAAATCTCGATACACTTCTGTGCAGAATCTCCTCCGCCATCTCAGACGTTATACGCAGAGTACGAGCACGAGAAGCGTTTATCTGAGGATCCTTTATCGGTTCTGCAGGCATACAGGGTACGATCCCGATCAGCTGGTGGCGCTTCCACCGAAGCAGGTGAACGGGCTTATTATGGATTTCGTGGACGAGCTGGGTGAGCAGGAATACAGTAAAGCGTACCTGAACAGCATCATCAGGCGGCTCCAGAGCTTCTTCAGGGCGAACGAATACGAAGGTCTGAAGGTGCAGCCGTATTTTTTGCCGGCACGCTACCGGAAGAAGATCGAGTACATCCCGACAAAAGATGAGGTTTTCCGCATGGTGGATGCTGCCGGGACCGCTCGCAACAGAGCGATGATCCTGAGCCTCTGGAGCTCGGGCTTGCGCATCAGCACCTTGATCGCACTCAACTATGAGGATGTACGGGACGATTTGGATGACGGTAAAGAGTGCATCAAGATACCGGTATATCCAGAGATGAAGGAGCGTGTACCTGATGCTTGTAAAGGCTCGATACCTTACTACGCCTTCATCTGCGCCGAGGCGACGCAGGGGCTGAAGGCATATCTCCAGGAACGGAAAGAGCGCTTTGGCAACCTCAAACTGGAAGAGCCGTTGTTCTGCTCGGACTGGACGCTCTGGAAGACAGAAGAGCGTGTCCTGCGGAGACCCGCGCCGCAGACGATTAACAAGATCATAAAGACTGCAGCCAGGCGGGCGGGGCTAGAGCAATGGGAACATATCTATGCGCATTGCCTGCGAAAAGCCTTTGAATCTGTACTCAGGGAGCCTACCGTGGATGGCGGACGGATGGATATGAGCACCCAGCAATTCTTATTCGGGCATATTCTTCCCGGCTCCCAGGACACCTACTACGATAAGGAAAAGGTAGAGTACCACCGTGCCGAATACGCGAAACTGAACTTTGCGCGGAGCCCGATGGAGATGAAACTGACTGATATCCTGCTGGCCTCAGTAAGGGCCGCCTCGGCGGGGATAAGTGAGGATCCAGAGCAGATCATTGAAGCGTATATCAAGGCCAAATACGGCGAGGGGCGTGGGGTACTGTGGCGATTACTGCCGCAGGAAGAGCAGGTCACTTTGATTAAAGAGGCGATGGAGTGGAAACGCGGGCAGATGCTACCAGAGGTGAGGACCACCGAGAAGGTAATCCCGCTCGAGAAAGTGGAAAGCTATCTGAGCAGAGACTGGAGTTTTGTCGCGAAGCTCGATGATACTCGGTGCGTGGTGAGAAGAAGAGCAGCATAGAAGCCGAAGCTCGCCCGCATCCAGACGATTGAGCCTTCCAACGGCCAACTACAATTTCTCGATACTTGGAACCATGACTATCCCGAGTTCGTGGAGCAGCTGATCCATTATCCGCTTGCAGCTCATGATGACGGGCCTGATGCGCTCGCCGGCGCCATCGATCTGATACTCGCAAATGAGAAAGCACGACGTCAGGTGCTCATTCCACGTGCCCGATAACACGACACGGTTCTGCTATTCTGTCCACGATACGCCGTTATCCACACTCAGGCACCGAATAACATCAATACGCGCGCGTGCACAGACTCATCATACAGCGTACCGTATCTCCTCTCGTCCCCACAGGCAGAGAACTCGAGCTATTGCTCTTCCAAAGAAGTAGATATAGAGTCAAGGTCGCTGCTAAATATCATACCATTTCCTCAATATCTAAACCGTCTGGGTTCACTGAAGATGTTAATTTAAAGGTCTTTTTATCGCCTTTACCATTCTCGCAGTTGACAGATATTTCGACTTCATAATCACCAGGCGGTAAATAATATTGAACTGCGTCACTTGGATTTGACAAAGCTATTTGTGCTGCAATAAATGCCCCTCCACGGGATGCCAACCCTGCAATTTGAAATTGTAGAAAGCTTGAGGGGCTATAGCTTCCACTCACCATTGGTCTCTCTAGTGTTCCTGAAATATTCGGTTGTTCCGAGGGAGTTTGATGAGTACCATACGATGGATAAGGTAGAATTCCGGATATATTTGGCTGTCCAGCGGGATTGATATGAAAAGTAGTATCAGAAGGTGTGTGACTTCTTCCTTGGGGAGATTCTGATATTAGAGCAAATGCTACATCAAGTCTCCTACGTTCTGACCCAATATCCACTGGATCAGGTTCTGTGGTTTTGTAATTGTAAGGTATATCAGCCCAATGTAAAGGAGACATAATATCCAATTGTCTTGCTTCGGTTGGTTTTTTGAGTACTTTTAAATTAGCTACACATCTCTTTGCAGTGGTAAGTTTTTCGTTTTTGACGAATAAACAGCTGAATCTCCTAATAACTTCTTTATCAGAATCAGAATACTTCACCTTCGTACTCTTCCAGTTCTGATCGATCTCAATTTTGATTGAGTTTGGGTATATTGGACCAATTTGAGATATAATTAGCTATATGCCAACAAAAAGATAAAAAACCAGTAGCCGCTCCAACAACAGCAGCAATATTTCCCGGATCCATACTTTCAATTTCAAATAAACATGCTTATAACCCACATTCCGCATATCTTGATATAGCCCATCGCAAAATTTGAATTTATA
>CAZFWT010000009.1:0-34446 GCA_964522635.1 uncultured Halobacteria archaeon
AGCTGCCTCTCGTTGGCACGACGTGGCCCTGAGTCTCCAGTTCCTTGATATGCCGCGCAACGGTTTTCGTGCTCTCGCTCAAGAGGATCGCGATGTCTGCCTGCGTGAGTAAGGCGCCCTGACCGAAAGCCTCGCCCGTGAGTCGAAGAATCCTGCGATCCACCAGGTCATGCTGTGTCTTGCACGAGCAGTCCTCCCGTGCGTAAAGGGTGAGTTTGACCGATACTAACTGCATTTCGTCCACCGGCACGCCCGGGGGCACATCCTTCGAGACTGCCTGAAAGATAACTTGCCCCTCCGTTCTCTGACCGCCAAAGTAGAGGTCCAGGTACGTTAGGAGCAGTTCGGAGAGCGACCTGCATACGGCACGAGGGAAGGCGTAGTCCCGTCGAAGTTCGTTATAGAACTGGGTTTCTAGCCGCCGGTTAAAAGTCGCGAGATATTCCTTCATCACGTCACCCACCATGGTCATCACCACCGATACTTTGTGGGTAAGGGTGGTAAGCCTATCGGTCATTTGGGAGTATTTATATATAATCACTTCTATTTCTTAGATGAAGGGATAATTAGATGGTAAGAAGAGTATTTTTTAGCTTCCATAAAGATCGAGATGTGTGGCGTGCAAATGTAGTTAGAAATAGTTGGGTAACTAAACCTGATCGAGAAGCGGCTGGGTTTTTTGACGCTGCCGAATGGGAAAGAGTTAAACAACAGGGAGACGAAGTTATAAGAAAATGGATTGATAGCCAGTTGAAGGGAACATCGGTTACAGTTGTGTTAATAGGAGCAGAAACATCGAGCAGAGATTGGGTAAAATATGAAATTAAAAAGAGCTATGAAAAAAGCAATGGGCTTTTAGGGGTATACATACATCAAATCAAAAATCAGGGAGGCTTTGATGATTGGAAAGGAGACAATCCGTTCGATAATTTTTACATTGAGCAACATGATCAGAAGATGTACTTATCAAATATATATCCCACATACGATTGGATAATTGATGATGGGTATAACGAATTTGGAAGTTGGGTGGAAAAGGCAGCTCGACAGGCAGAGAGATAAAGAATAACAAGATCGCTAAAATATAGAAGAAATCCCCCTCTTTTCCCCAACGATTCGCTGTATCTTTACCGTAAAGTGGCTAGAAACAGCTTCAAGCCGAACTCACTGAACCGTTCGAAATGCATGTTGTTCAGCGTGGCGAGCAGCGCATCTCGGTTGATGCATATGGCCGCAATCATCGTAACAAATCTTCCAGCAGGCTTTCCTCGCTTCTCCACTTCCACTTCAAGCTTTGCCGAGAGTAGCGCATTGCGTCGTGTAAAGTCCACGATCGTAAATTCCAGCAACTCATCCAATATCTTTTTCCTCACCTTATAAAGACCGTACAGAACCTCATGAAGGTTAATCGAGGTGGTAGCGATCTCGTATCCCTCTATTTTTGTCAGTATCTCCTCACCCACTGCGGATTCCTTATCGAAGATCTCGATGAGGACGTCAGTATCCAGGACGATTATCAAAAGCTCGTTTTTCCTCCTGTTTCGCGTATATCTCTCTGAGAATCGTATCCTTTTCTTCACTGCGGAACTCGAGCGTTTTCCGTAATTTCCTAAGTAACTCGATTCCTTTTTCTTTCCCTTCTCCTTCTCCGAGCAGGTGCTCCAGAAAATCATTGAGTGACGCATCTCCTTTCAGGACGCGGAGTTTCTCGTATAGATCGTCCCGTATTGTTATCGTCTTCGCCATGGTTCTGTCCATTTTTACATAAGATTCCCAAGTTTTTAGTTTTGCTGGTTCCACAAGAAGGAAGCTACCACAGCTCACCTCAAAACATCGTCTTCACCAGGCTGACGAGAATCCGTGGATTCTTCATGATGAACGTCTTCAGAAACGCACGTTCGCTGTACTCTTTCAGCATGATCTCGCCGCCAAGGGGTTGGAAGAACTTTGTCATTTCCTGCTCGTTCAGATTCAGCACGATATTCTTCGCCTTCAACCCCACCTCGAGTACCCGCCCGAACTCCCGCTTCCACCGCTTCTCGTATTCCCGCAACCGTTTCTTCGAGACGTTCTTTTCTTGTACGGCTTTCGCTATAACGTCTCCGGCGATCCTGCCGCCCTGGATCGCCTGCAAGATGCCGCCGCCTGTTATCGGCTGCACGTGTCGTGCCGCATCGCCCACTAAAACCACACCGTTCGCTACGGTCTCATACACCGGCCCGCACAAGGGCACCACACCATAGATCTCCGCCAGCACCTTGCCGTCCGGGAACCGTTGATCGACAAACGAGCGCAGATAATCGCGTGCGCGATGGCCCTCATCAGAGACGTCACCGCCTATTCCCAGGCCGACGTTCGCGCAGCGCTTGCCCTTCGGGAATATCCAGAGATAGCCCTTTGGCGCGATTCCACGACCGAAGTACGTCTCCAAATAGTGCTCGTTCACATCGACATCGCTCATAAGGAACTCCGCACAGGTGCATACGTCGGACAGGGGCAATCGCGTATCAATACCGGCCCAGCGGCCCACACGCGACTCCACGCCGTCCGCACCGACCACAACGTTCGCATGAATACGCAGCTCGTCGTCCGGTGTCCGCACGTACACGCCCTTTGCGTACCCGTTTTCCTGAACCAGGCCATAAGCCTGCGTCTTCACCCGCACCTCGGCACCGGCATGCGCCGCTTGCTGCGCCAAATACTTGTCAAAGAGCCGCCGCTCCAGCACGTAACCCGCAATCTCCGAGCCCTCAACCGAGAGCGTCACCGCCGTGCCGTCCGGGCCGTACGTGATTATGCCTTTCACCGCCGTGCAGATCCACCGCGGATCGATCTCCACGTACCGCTCGAGCTCCCTGCTTACGCCCTCCGCGCACTTCACCGGCACGCCGATTTCCGCATTGCGCTCGATGAGCAGCACATCCAGATCGTTCTCCGCAGCGGTTCGCGCCGTTACGCTCCCTGCAGGGCCCGCACCGACCACAACGACGTCATAAAACTCCTCGATCATTCGTTCCAAGCACAGCCTGTGCTACCTTCTTATGGTGATCTGAACATACTTAAAGCTATCTTGGCGGTAAGCCTCGGTAAGACTTGGGAAAACTGTCCGTACTGTACAGGCGCACTTCACTAGAAATGACGCTTATCTTAGGCCTCGAAGGCACTGCATGGAACCTCAGCGCGGCACTCGTCGATGAGTCTGACGTTATATCAGAGGCGGTCTCGACCTACCAGCCGAAATACGGCGGGATTCATCCCCGTGAGGCCGCGCAGCATCATGCCGCCGAAATAAAAGCGGTTATCTCCCGCGTCTTTCACAAAGCGCAGGAGACCAACCCTGAGTTCTCCTTGAGCCAGATCGACGGCGTCGCCTTCTCCCAGGGCCCGGGCATGGGCCCCTGCCTCCGTACCGTTGCAACCGCCGCTCGCGCGCTCGCGCTCTCGCTAAACCGACCGTTACTGGGAGTGAATCACTGCATCGCGCATATCGAGGTCGGCCGATGGCAGTGCAAAACGAAAGATCCGGTGGTCTTGTACGTCAGCGGCGCGAACTCGCAGGTGCTCGCTTATCGTGCCGGCCGCTACCGGATATTCGGGGAGACGCTCGATATCGGCATCGGCAATGCGCTCGACAAATTCGCCCGGCACCTCGGGCTCAGCCATCCCGGCGGCCCGAAGATCGAGGAACTGGCCTTACAGGGTATGAGCTACATCGAGCTGCCCTACGTCGTGAAGGGCATGGATCTCTCCTTCTCCGGACTCACGACTGCCGCAAAGGAGACCTATGATAAAATGCCCGGGGCACGGGCTGATATCTGCTATTCCTTCCAGGAGACCGCATTCGCTATGCTCACGGAAGTCACAGAGCGCGCGATGGGGCATCTCGGCAATGATGAGGTGCTGCTGGCCGGCGGCGTGGGTGCAAATCGGCGCTTGCAGCAGATGCTCCAGACGATGTGCGAGGATCGCGGCGGACGATTTTACGTCCCCGCGAAGAAGTTCCTGGGCGATAACGGGATCATGATCGCTTATCTCGGGCTGCTCATGCTCACCAGCGGTTCGATAACGCCGATCGAGCAGTCGCAGGTGCGCCCTAATTACCGACCAGATGACGTCGAGGTCACGTGGCGCGAGTAGCCTGCTCGTACTCGGCAAAAAGCTTTAAAGGGCATTCGACCTCTTGTATTCTAGACTAGACGAGAAGCAGGCAGGCGCAATGAAACGAGAAGAGGTCCTGATCGAGGCGTTGCCGTACATCCGTGAGTTTTACGGCTCGAAGATCGTGATCAAGATGGGAGGGCACGCATTAGTCGATGAGAGCATCATGGACAAGATCACGCAGGATTTGGTGCTGCTCCGCTTCGTTGGCATCTGCCCCATCGTGGTGCACGGCGGCGGCCCTGAGATTACGCGGTTGATGGAGCGGCTGGGTAAGAAGCCCACCTTCGTCTGTGGGCTTCGTATTACGGACGATGAGACAATGGAGATCGCACAGATGGTGCTCGTGGGTAACGTGAACGAGCGCATTGTCTCCCTCATCGGCACGCATGGCGGCAAGGGTATCGGGCTCTCGGGCAACGATGGCGCATTGATTGTGGCGAAGAAGAAGCGGAAGCAGAAGGTCGGCCGCGCGGGCGAGGAGCAGGAGGTTGATCTCGGCTGGGTCGGCGAGATCGAGACGATCAACGCGGAGATTCTCAATCTCACGAGCGAGCAGGGCTATATTCCCGTAATCTCACCCATCGCCGTCGATATCGCGGGCAATAGCCTCAACGTCAACGCCGATTCCGTCGCCGGCGAGATCGCTGCTACGATTAAGGCCAAGAAGCTGATACTGCTCACCGATGTCCCCGGCGTGCTGAGTGATCCCGACGACCTGACAACCTTAATAGCCCGGACCACGCCCCTCGAGCTCCAGGAGCTCATCGCCAAGAAAGTCATCGGTGCGGGCATGATCCCGAAGGTGGAGGCAGGCCTCCGTGCCGCTGAAGGCGGTGTCACCGCGCATATCATCGACGGCCGCAAGCCGCATTCGCTCCTCCTCGAGCTCTTCACCGATGAAGGCATCGGGACAATGATCGGTTAGGTAAGGCGCGTTTACCATCTTCCCCCTCCTTTTACGTGCCACTGTTCTTAGCAATTTGGATAATACATGTTACCCAGAATCGTGGGTATTTATACCCCGCGCGCCAACCACGGTTTATAATTGATAAGAGGCGGTAGCAATGAGTGAGAGAGCAGATTCCTTTGGCATGAAACGTACGCTGATCTTTATTATCTTCCTGTTTGTGGGGATTGCGGCACTGCCCGCGATGGCGAGCGCGCTTCCTAACGATAGCTATAGTGGTACAGTGAACGAAGAGCAGCAAGAGATCCTCTGGCAGGGTGATGTGACTCTGACAAACGGAACTATGATCATCGTGACGGCGCACAACAGCGGCGTCGAGCATGTGGTAAACAGTACGACGGCGTTCGGGGCGCTGGACGCAGCCGCGACCGCCGGCGCGTTCAACTACACAGCTACGGACGAATGGGGCTTCATATTCGCCGATTCGATCGCGGACGTCGCGCAAGAGGGCTGGAGCGGGTGGATGTACTGGGTGAACTACCCGGCAGAGCCGATGCCGATGGTGGGCTCGACCGACCATAAGGTAGAAGACGGCGATGTGGTAACATGGTACTGGAGCAGCAGCATGGAGATGACGCCCGCGGATTCGCCGCGCCTCGTGATCATCAACGCCGCCGTGAGCGACAGTGAGGGATACCTCATGCTTCAGTACGACGCGCAACGCACCGGGAATGCGAGCGGCACAGGGCCAGAAACCGCTACGCTACTCTGGCAATCGAGCGAAAAGACCGCCGGCTGCATCCAGGCGGGACCGATCGTTGCCAACGACCGGGTCTATGTGGCTACCTGGGCATCCTGGATGGCCGGAAATGCCACCGATGCGCTCTACTGCCTTGATTTGGAGACCGGCAGGGAAATTTGGAATAACACGAACGTTTACGGTGCCTCAACGGCTGCGTTTGCCAGCGACAAGCTCTTTCTGGGCACCTCAGCCGGGACCTTGGCGTGCGTTAACGCGACGAGCGGTGAAGTCCTCTGGAATGAGCAAATAGATCCAAGTGCTTCGTTCCATGGCATCGCCTCCTCCCCGCTGGTGTACGGGAATACGGTGTACGTGCTGAGTTCCTCGGATGGCACGCTCCATGCCCTTTCCTTTGACGGCACCGAGCAGTGGAGCTTCTCCACCGGCGGCCAGATCTTCTGTTACGCCTCACCCGCGGCATACGCGGACAAACTGCTCTTCGCCGGGAACGCAGGAAGTCAGCACACGCTCTACTGCGTGAACCTGAGCACGCACGAGGAAGTCTGGAAGTTCACGACGGCCACCGAGATCCGGGCCACACCCACCATCTGGGCGGACGAAGCGCTAGTCTTCTTCACCACGAAGTACGTCTTTGGGAAAGCACATGGCCTCTACGCCCTCAATCTGAGTACGGGTGTAGAGTCCTGGAACGTTACGCACAAATCGAGCTGGGCTTCTCCCGCTTTGAGCGATGGAAGACTGTACATCGGCGGCTCGACCATCGACTCCACCTTCTATTGCTATAACGCACGCAACGGCTCGCTCCTCTGGAAGAACGAGGAGATGGGCTACTCGATCGACTCTTCACCGGTTGTCGCCGGCGGGAAGGTGTACTTCGGCACGAATGAAGTTGATGGAACGGTCTTCGCGTTGGATGCGGACAATGGAACCACGCTCTGGAGCTACACACTTCAGATCCCCCCGGGCTATGGCGGAGGATACAATATAGCGTCACATCCCGCCGTCGCTGATCGCACTTTAATCATAGGCGTCGATAATATCGGCGTGCTTGCCTTTCGGGATCCGCAGTTCGCGGAATTCGATACTGGCACGCCGGAGCATCCCTATCCAAGCATCCCTGGTACGTTTTACGGGACGCTCACGCCCGCACACGATCTCCTGGTAAACACGATGCTCACACGGGCGTGCGACGGAACCGGCGGACATGCCGAATACGTTAGGATATGGAACGATACGTGGACCGGCGCAACCGCGCAGTGGAACGGGTACTTGGGCGATTGGCACGCCATCACGTTTCCAGAACCATTTCTGCTTCATAAAAACGAACCCTACTATTATCATATAGAAACCGGCTCATATCCGCAGCTGCACCATAAAAACGCGCTTACAGTGAGCGATGGAGTGATCACCTGCACGAACTTCACCGATGCAAACGGGGTGGCCCATTCCGGGGCAATTCCCGCAATACGGTTGTATTCCCAGTAAGATGAACGAGAATAAGGTCT
Organism: uncultured Halobacteria archaeon; assembly: GCA_964522635.1. Classification (GTDB taxonomy): domain Archaea; phylum Halobacteriota; class Syntropharchaeia; order Alkanophagales; family Methanospirareceae; genus JACGMN01. The sequence continues at coordinate 7,337 of CAZFWT010000009.1, forward strand.
TCGTGTCCTGGAGTGGCGGAAAGGACAGCTCGCTTGCCTGTTTACGTGCGATGAAGGCAGGCTGCGAGGTCTCGTATCTCCTGAACATGCTGGATGAGTCTGGCGAGCGCGAGCGAGCGCATGGCACACGCCCGTTTCTGCTGCAACTGCAGGCAGAAGCGATGGGCATTCCCATGATCCAGGTGAACGCCTCGTGGGAGATGTACGAGTCCGAATTCAAAGCCGCCGTGAGGAGACTGAAGCGCGAGGGGATACAAAAAGGCGTATTTGGCGATATTGACCTCCGCGAGCATCGCGCCTGGGTGGAACGCGTCTGTGAGGAGCTGGCGATCGAGCCCCTCCTTCCGCTCTGGGGGGGTGACCCTGGTGCACTCTTACACGAGTTCGTCACCGCAGGCTTCGAGGCTATCGTCGTCGCGACGCGGGTCAATGAGGACTGGCTCGGCCGGAAGATCGACGAGTCGTTCATCAGCGAGCTGCAAGAGTGCGATTTCCATGCAGCCGGTGAATCCGGCGAGTATCATTCGTTCGTCATCAACGGCCCGCTCTTCAGGAGAAGGATACGGGTGAGCGAAACTGAGCGGGTGCGTCGTGGCGACCACTGGTTCCTGGATATCAAGCGGGGTGAGCTGGAATGAGCACGCGCACAATCGTGGTTCTCTTTACCGTACTGGCTTTCTGCTCCTTCTCCACGATCTGCGCGGCGAGCAGCGTCACCCCCTGGAACTCCATCACCAAAGACGCTTCCGAGAGCTTATCACTCGATCTCCACCTGGACGAGTATGCGGAGGTTGAATTCTCCGTCACTGCTGGCTCGCCCTACCGGTGGACGTGGACGGTGAACGGTGAAGTGATCAAGGAAACCGATGGAACGAACTCAAATCTCGAGTATGTCGTTGATGACTACGGTAGCTATGCCGTCACTGTCCGAGGCACCAGTGGAAATGAGACGCTTCAAGCCTCATGGAACATGACCGTTTGGCTGGTCGTGGAGGAAGAAAACGACATTCGGGAACTGGAGGGGCTTGAGGACTACGTCTTACGGCTTCCTAAGAGACCCGAGCGGATCGTCTCCATGGCACCGAGCTGCACAGAGATCTTGTTCGCCGTTGGCGCCGGGGATCAGGTGGTCGGCGTGACGGAGTACTGCGATTATCCGCCAGAGGTGGTGGAGAAGAAGAATCGGGGCGAAATAGGCGTGATCGGTGGGTATTCCACGCCCAGCTTCGAGAAGATCGTGGCACTCGAGCCCGATCTGGTCGTTGGCGCGCATGGCAATCCTGACGACGTGCTCTACTGGCTCGTCGACGAAAGCGCGCACCCGGGGGTTACCTATCCCCTCTATGCACAGAACCCTAAGGACGTCGAGGAGATTTTCGAGCAGCTCAAGGTGGTAGGCGCGCTAACGGGCTGCAGAGCTGAGGCCGATTCGCTCGAACACGAGCTTCGGGGTAGAGTAGAGGCCATCACGGCAGAGACCGCTTCCCTGTCTGCAGAGGAGAAGCCGCGCGTCTTCTACAACATCGGCGATTTCTTCACCGCTGGTGACAATACCTTCGTCAACGAGGTCATTACGCTTGCTGGTGGCACAAACATCGCTGCGGAAACCTCGGGCTACTTCGTTATGAACCTCGAAGAGCTGATCGATCGCAATCCGCAGGTGATCATCTGCGATAGCGGCATGGGGAGCATGAGTATCGCGTATGAGGGGGTCATGGCTGATGAACGACTGCAAATCGTCGACGCGGTAAAAAACGGATGGGTGTACGTCATTGACGCCGACATCATGGATCGGCCAGGCCCGCGCATTATGGATGCTCTGCAGCTCGTCTACCAGGATTATAGCGACTTCTTCGTGGCTACGCGCCCAACGCCCTCACCGACAGAATCTCCCTCCTCTTCAGCCGGTGGCTCGAGCGCAAAAGCCGCCCCGACAGCTGCTGCTCCATCGACGTCCGCGTCGTCGCCACAGGTGACCGAGGCAGCGCGAACCATTCCGCTGCTGAACGCGGGTGAAGACACAGCGATGCTCTTCGAGGATATGGATTTCTCTATGCTCACTCTCCTCTCGGATACCACTGTCAGCGACGTAAGAATCGCGGTAAAACGTGTGGAGAGACCCCCGAACGTTCCCGCGCCACCTGATACCACGTATGTCTACCTTGACCTCATAGTCACAACGGAAGAGAGCGCACGGGTGTCCGGCAGCATTGAGTTTAAGGTGCTGAAATCGTGGCTCGAGGCCCATGACATTGCGGAGTTGACCGTTAGTCTTTCCAGATATGATGAACGAGCTGGGTGGTCAAAACTATCCACCTCGAGGGTCGGTGCGGACGATATCTTCGTCTTCTTTGAGGCGGAGACGCAGGATTTTTCACTCTTCGCGATCACGGGGGAGCAGCAATCAGAGGCAGAAGGAACAACCTCTCCATCTGCTGCGCCTACCGCAACACCACGTCCCGCAAGCGATCCCTCGCAAGCAGCACCCCCCCCTCTTGCTGCAACACCCGAGCCAGAGGCGAGCGCCGCAGGAATTCCGGGATTCGAAGCGATCGGTGCTGCAATTGCGCTACTCATCATCGCTATCCACAGGCGAGGTAGATGACTAAAATCCGAGACGGGACGCTAATCTTTACGATCCGCAATAGACAATAGGGCGAATAAAGAATCGAGGAAGCCGGGCTACGAAGCACGATGAGCACAGGATATAGCGCACCGGGACTGCGAAAAATACTTCACTGGAAGCTGGTGCTGATTTACTTACTAATCTTTCTCGGTCTTTCCATCGTCTTGACCACGGCGATCGGGCCCGTGTACGTGCCGCCGATGGAGATCGTCGCGTTGTTAGGTAGCAAACTCAGGCTCTGCGAGGTGTCCTCGGTCCCGCATGAGGTCATCATCTTCCAGATACGATTACCGCGGATCTTCCTCGGTCTCCTGGTCGGCATTGCCCTCGCCACCGCAGGAACAGCACTCCAGGGCCTGTTCAAGAACCCCATGGCCGATCCCTACATCATCGGCATCGCCTCCGGCGCCTCGGTCGGCGCCGCGCTCTCGATCATGGTCATTCCGCAGGTCTTCTCCATCTATACCACGCCAATAATGGCTTTTCTTGGCGCGCTCTGCACCATAATCATCGTCTATAATATCGCGCGGGTCGGCGGTCGTATCCCCGTGGATACCCTCTTGCTCACCGGTATTGCCGTCTCCCTGTTCTTGGGCGCGGTGTTATCTTTTATGATGTCCATCGCCGGCGAGGCATTGCACAACATCTTCTTCTGGACGATGGGCGGCTTCTGGCTCGCGAACTGGACGAAAGTGAAAATAACCGTGCTGCCCGTGCTCGTCAGCTTCGGCGTGATCTATCTCTTCGCCAAGGACCTCAACGCCATGCTGCTCGGTGAAGAATCCGCACAGACACTGGGCATCAATGTCGAGACGGCAAAGCGGATCCTTCTGGTGCTCTCTGCGTTCATCACCGCCGCGGCCGTCGCCTTTACCGGTACCATCGGGTTCGTGGGGTTGATCATACCGCACATCACCCGAATTTTGGTGGGCCCCGATCATCGCATTCTCTTTCCCGCGTCGGCATTGCTGGGCGGGATTTTTCTCATCTGGACGGACGCACTGGCGCGGCTATTGGCAGAGATGCCCGTTGGCGTGATTACCGCATTCTTTGGCGCGCCGTTCTTCATTTACCTGCTGAAGAAGCGGAAGAGCGGATATGTTCTGGCGTAACGGCAAAGACCACAAAAACTAACGAGCACTCACTCAACCGCTACACCGACGGCACGCTGGATCAACCGCCCGATCTCATCGAGCTCCTTCTCCATCGGACCTCGCTTGTCCGGTATTTCAAGGATGATGGGCCGCACGCCCTTCTTCTTCGCGTTGATGTCCCGTATCTTCTCGCGGGTACGTGGATCAGCCGCTAACTTCTCGGTGATGAGAATAATCGCAAAGTCCTCGCGTGCCACGCGATCTAGCACACGGGCGGTATCCTCCTTCTCCCCTTCTAGGCCCTGCTCGTATACCGCGTTCACGCCAGCGAGCCGGAATCCCGTGGCTGTATCAGGATCTCCAATTACTGCTACTGCATTCATGTCCCATTCTATAGAACGCAAGGGTAAGGAATAAAGTGATCACCTCCCCCTCGCTCGCTTTCTACACCTCCTTTCTCATATCGGATGATCAGATAGATCGAATTGGATCAGGAAGAAGTTCTCTCGAAGAGCGCTTTCACGATCTCCTCCCGGAGACTCGTCGAGAAGCGTGCCATGCGTTGCTCGAAGGTGTTGTTCACCTCGATCTTCCCGTCCGTTTGCCGGACAATAACGCCGCCCACTGATTTTATCTGTTCAGCGGCCATCGTGAGCTTTAAATCTCTGCCATGCTCGCGGCTCAGTGCTTTACCCAATTCCGTGAGCTGTGCTTGCGTAATATGTGCTGCTGCCGCATCCTCCTCGCTGAGGAGCACGTCCAGGTCTATTCCGGCACTGCTGCTCCCTGTCGCAATGCTCAAGACACTTTCGGTTATGAGCCCACTCAAGATCTCCGCGTACGAGGCGTCCTTGAACCCAGAGCTCTTCACGCCGGGTATGCGGGTAAGTGCGGACTCCAGGGTTCTCTCGATCATCGCTTCCTCTGCCCTCCATTTGAGCTTTCTCGCGTTTTGGCGTGCCGCACGTACAATGCGCTCCTTCTCCTCCACACCTTTCCGCTCCTCAGCCGCTAAAAACTGCTGATTCTGCTGCTCGAGCTCCTTACGCGCTGCTTCGAGCTTCGCGTCGGCCTGCTGCTTCGCGTCGGCCGTGATCTGCTGTCCTTCCTCGCGAGCTTCCTCCCTTATCCGCTCCACCATCTCTTTCGCGCCCATCGACTATCACCTCTGGCCTAAAATGCGCTCCAGCACGACCGCAATCGCATGATCGAGATTCGACTCAGCGGCAGCTTTCAGCTGCTCCGCTTCCACCGCGGCAGCTTGCATGATCTTCGCCTCCTCTTGCTTACCCTCCTCAATATGCCTCGCAGCAATCTCAGCGGCTAAGCGCTTCTCTTCCTCACGCGTCCGCTCCTTGAGCTGCTTGATCTCCTCATCAGCATTCTGGAGAATGGTCGAGACGCTCGTTTTCGCCTCCTCGACTACCTTTCGCCCTTCCTCTTCACCTTCTCGTATGATCTTCAGCGCTTCTACTGCCATCGTTAATAACCTTCTATTCTCGCTTCTCTTTAATAATCCTACCCTTTTAAAATCTTCAGCTCTGAGTTCTCTATTTAGCATGGCAGAGGGGCCTGTGCGCGTACCGCCGCGCCGCCATCCTCAAGGGCTATAGGCAGATAGATGAAGGTAATCAGTATAGTGGGGAAGCAGAAATCCGGGAAAACGAGCCTCATCGAGCGCTTGATTGCGAGCCTGAAGCACTATGGCACGGTAGGCTGCATAAAGCACGCTCAGGAGTTGGAGTTCGCGATGCCGATCGCTCGTGATACCGATCGGTTCTTCAATGCGGGCGCTGACGTGGTCGTGGGAGTATCAGGGGAACGGAGCATAAAACTGAGCGGTCCACGCGATCTGACTGATTTAATCGAGGAAATGGCGCGGTCAGACATCTCATTTCTGCTCGTCGAGGGGTTCAAGAGCAGTACGTTACCCAAGGTCGCACTGAGCGAGTATCTACCCCATGAGGTCAGGAATATTCGCAAACGCGTGGAGCTGAAAGGTGGCACTGAGATACCCGAGACGGTGGTACAGGAGCTGGTTGAGTTCATTCTCGCACTTGACGAGTATGCTTGACCGAACGGAATGCCACTCGTCTCTGTCATTGAGACAGGTCGTGCAACGCGGTATCTTTTTCTCTTCGCGGTCTCTACTGTGTTGTGTATCGAGAAGGTGGTGGTTAGTATGAACGTGACAGTTAGCTTTTCCTCGGTTGATGCCCTTCGCAGTCCCCTGGACTGGATGTACCGGCTCGAGGAGGCCGGCTTCCAGGGCTGGGAGATCGTGAATGAGGGACTGCAGAAAGTAGAAGGCGACTTGAAAGAGCGGGTGCGAGCACTGCATGAAACGACCGATCTCATCTTTTCACTCCATGCCCCGCTCTCCGATATCAACATCGGGAGCGTCAACGAGCCGATCTGGAAGGAGAGCGTGCGTCAGGTTAAGGCGAGCATAGAGAGCACCTATGAATTCATCGACGATGTCTGCGTCGTCCACCCGGGCTTTTTCTCGCCGCTCTCCGTGCAACAGCCTGCGTCCGCGGTTCAGAAGGCCGTTCAGGCGCTCACCACACTCTGCGAGTTCGCTGCCGATCGCGGTCTGCGCATTGCGGTCGAGAACTTGACCTCGGCGAATATGCTCATGGGTCGATATCCCGACGAGCTCGTGCAACTCGTTCGTGAGACGAATATGGAGAATCTGGGGATCTGCCTCGATGTCGGGCATGCAAACACCACTCAGACGCTGGACGAGTTCTTCCGTATTCCCGCGGAGAACGAGGGCGTGGAGATCATACACCTGCACGCGAGCGATAATATGGGCGAGCGCGATCTCCATCTCCCGCTGGGAGAAGGCAACCTGGACTGGCACAAAGTGGTTCGCGGCGTGAATGATACTGGCTACTCCGGGCTCATGGTACTGGAGCTCTACACCCTTGAGGCGGGTATCGCGAGTCTGGACTTCCTCAACAACCTGCTCGCACACCACGGCCTCTGAGACGGCTCGCCGCTTTACGCTCACTCAGTCCGTTAGTCAGTCCGTCTACTGAAGAAGCACCATGCACCTCTATGCCTACGACGCGGGACAGTGTGATCCGAAGAAGTGCACCGCGCGGAAATTGGCACGGTTCGGCCTGATTACGACGGTCAACGTGCTGCGAAAGATCCCCTACACAACCCTCCTTCTGGTCCCAATTGCGGAGAAGGCGATCTCACCTGCAGACCGGGTACAAGCAGGCAGCATCACGGTCTTTGATTGCTCCTGGAAGCGCTTTGGTCCGTTTGAAGAGACATTGAGGCGTTTAAAGCGGAAAAAGCGCGCGCTACCCTTCCTGATCGCCGCTAATCCCACCAACTACGGGAAACCGTTCATCCTCAGCTCCGTAGAAGCATTGGCCGCAGCATTGTTCATCCTCGGTGAGCGCGAGCACGCGCGTGAGCTGTTAGCGAAGTTCAAGTGGGGCGTGGAATTCCTGCGGTTGAACGAGGATTTGCTGCTCGCCTATGCCGCGGCTCAGGACAGCAGCGAAGTGGTCGAGCTGCAGGCGCAGTTCATGGACATGCGAGCACGAAAGCCCTAAGATTTTCCTCTTCATTATTTATCGATAAAAATATCCTACATACATAAGGCATGGCATTCTGCGATATCGGCGGGGTACGGTTCCGGCGGAAATATCGTGCAGTTCCGTTGGATGAATCGGAGGCAGAGGCTATTTCCACGGTCTATAAGGCCGTCTGGCTGACCGCCTGCAACTATCCGCAAGAATGGCGTGAGAAGCGCGCGATGACTGCGGACGCGGTCAGGAGCGAGATGAACGCCGGCTACTGCTTCTTCGGCGTGCACGCAACGGGCACGCTTGTTGGCGTCTACAAAGCCTCCATCACCGAGCGCGGGTGCTACGGCGAGCAGCAGGCGGTGCTGCCCGAATACCAGAACCAGGGCGTGGCGTACGCGTTGTATGAGCAGTTCCTGACGTTCGCCAAAACGAATCACTGCAAAGTTAACTACGTCAATATCCTCATCGGCAACGAGCCCTGTGAACGTGCCATGCAGCGCTATCATTTCTGCAAAACAGGCGAGCCGTGGGAGCAAGCAAAAGGGATGTGGGTACAGACCTATGAGCGCAAGGTTGACGAGGATTGATAACCGCCATCCCCGCACTCTTTTCCGTGGCTTAACGCTTTTTTAGCCGCCATCCAATAGTAAATACAACAATGCGTGCACCAACAACCCAAGCGCAAAGGCCGGTTGCAGTATGGCTCGATGAGGATTTCATGCCCGAGGAGCGACGGGCGATCCGATCATTGACCGTTATACTGAGAACTATTGGCTGCCAGTGGCGGAAATGCACGATGTGCAGCTTCTGGCAGGAATCCGCCCAGGTTACGCAAGCGGATGTGCTCACACAGATGGCGCACGCGCTCCAGAGCAGCCCAGAAGAGGAGTTCGTCCTCAAGATCTTCACCTCCGGCAGCTTCCTCGATGAGCGCGAGATCACGGCTGAGACGCGACGGGCAATCGCGAAAATGGTGCGCGAAAGAGCTGGGCTGCGAAAGCTCATCGTCGAGACGCGACCAGAATTCGTCACCCCAACCAAGCTTGAGGATTTCACGGGCGGTGCGCAGCTCGAGCTCGCAATCGGCTTGGAAACAGCCGATGAATTCATCAGATCGACCTATATCAACAAGGGCTTTACGTTCGCTGAATATCAGCAGGCCGCGGAGACTGCGCTGGGCTGCGATGCGACGGTGAAGACCTATCTGCTGCTGAAACCACCCTGGGTCTCGGAGAAGCAGGCGATTGAGGACGTTATCAGCTCTGCCGAGCGCGTATCGCAGTATTCCTCGACCATCTCATTGAATCTCTGCAATATTCAGAGGCATACGCCCCTGGAAACGCTCTGGAGACGGGGCTATTATCGACCCCCATGGCTCTGGAGCGCGCTCGAGGCACTCTGTGCGATAGCGAAACGCGATCTCGTGGTGATGTCCGATCCCGTGGGTGCAGGCTATCGCCGCGGCCCCCATAACTGCGGCATCTGCGATCGCGCGATAACAGTTGCGATCAAGCGCTTCAACGTCACCCAGGATGTACGCGTGCTCACCCGGCTTGATGAACTCGAGTGCACGTGCAAGGACGTCTGGCATGCGCTGATGGACCGCGATGCGTTCCTCTTCGGCTCACTCCCATACCGCGAGGGAAAGGTTAACAAAAGAACACGCGAATTAGTAGAATATGCGTGAGTGAATGAGCATGGAGAGTCTCGAGCACGTGAAACGGATGGTGGATTACCCGAAATATCTCAAACGGCTGCTGCTCTCATTAGCACTCGCGCTGCTCACTCTGTTCATTGCCTTTGGCTTGATGTTCTTCGCGCTGGAGGATCGCACGATTCCTGGAGCGTTCATCTTGCTGGTTTTCGCCCTCTTTTTCATCCTCTTTACCGTCTTTTACGAGTCGAAAGCAAGGAGCACGAGCAAGGGGAAGAGAAAAGGCAAGACGAAGGCGGAGAATCAAATGGGGGAAGGCCTGAAACCGCTCATCAGAGGCGTATTCCTTGGGATCTGTGCCACCTTCGCACTCGTGACCGTCTTCGGCGGCCTGCTGCTCACGCTTGAGCGAGGTTTTGCATTGATCGGTGGCGAGCTATCGTTTATATCGGCGCTGGCTATCTCTATGATCATAAGTATGGTGTATCTCAGCCTCTTGCGGCCACCAAGTACGTCATAGCGAGATCTTGAGGACGCGCTCGAGCTTCGCCCTGACCTCGTCCGTGGGCATAATCTCCTCGTGCTCGATCTTCCGGAGCAAGGACTGCTTCTCGTTGATCCGTTGCGCGAGCTCTGCCTGCTTCAGTCCGACCCGTTCTCGTGCCTCCTTTATCCGCCGGCCGAAATCCTCCGGGATCTCGAGCTCCTCCTCCAGCTCATGATCCATCTGCTCGTACAGGCGCTGCTTTGCCCGTGCGAGCTGCTCCTGCTCGCTCGTGAAGCTGCCGAGCAGCGTTCGCGCCTTTGCTGGCTGGCTCTCCATTGCGCTCGTGCCATATCGCGCACATGCGCGACAGACGTGGAGCTTCGAGCTACCAATGGTGATGTACTGTGCCTTTCCGACAATTGTCGCGCCACATATCTCGCATTCGGCCATGTCAAAACCTCCTGCGTCTATCTAACCTCTGGTATCTTATATATGATCGCGAGCAGTAATAAATAGAGGGGATAACATGAAAACGAGCAGTGGTGGAGTCCCGTCAGATGATGAGTATTCACGTTACCTTCAAGACCGCATTAAGCAACTGGAGGAGTCGAATACCCGGCTGCGAGATCGACTGGAGCGTACGAATCGCGAGGGGCGGTATTACGAGGACATGCGAACGCGATATGAGGGCGAGCTGCGAAAGTTGCGGTCTGAGCTGGAGAAGTTGCGTGCCCCTCCGTTGATTATTGGTACGGTCGTCGAGGTCATTGACGATACTAAGCTGGTCGTGCGGAGCAGCACCGGCCCGCGTTTCGTCGTCCATTACTCCCCCCAGTTCTGCGAGCCCCAAAAACTCTTCGCTGGCGCACAGGTGGGCTTGAACCAGCAGTCCCTGGCGGTCGTCAGCGTGCTCTCATCTGCAAAGGATCCCTCGGTCTACGGCATGGAGGTGATCGAATCCCCGGACGTTGATTATGACATGATTGGTGGGTTAGAGAGCCAGGTAGAGGAGATAACAGAGATCGTTGAGCTCCCTCTCACCGATCCTGAACGATTCATGTGCATCGGTGTGGTGCCGCCTAAGGGCGTGCTACTCGTCGGCGAGCCCGGAACGGGCAAGACCATGCTCGCGAAAGCGGTGGCAAACCGTACCTCCGCCACCTTTATCCGCGTCGTTGGCTCTGAACTGGTGCAAAAGTATATCGGCGAGGGTGCCCGGATGGTACGTGAGCTGTTCGAACTGGCGAAGGAGAAAGCACCCTCTATACTCTTCATTGATGAGATCGACGCGATCGCGGCACGGAGGATCGAAGACGGCACTTCGGGCGAGCGAGAGGTGCAGCGAACGATGATGCAGCTCCTGGCAGAAGTGGATGGGTTCGATCAGCGTGGCGAGGTACGCATCATCGGCGCCACGAACCGGCCTGACATTCTCGATCCCGCACTGCTCCGACCTGGTCGATTTGATCGTATCATCCATGTGCCGGTGCCTGATAAACATGGGCGGCTGGAGATCTTCAAAATCCACACCAGACCGATGAAGCTGGCGAAAGACGTGGATCACGAGACTCTGGCGAAACTCACAGAGCGTGCAACGGGCGCGGATATCAAGGCGATTGTGGTCGAAGCGGGCATGTTCACTGCGCGTATGCAGAAAAAGGCGGTGGGCATGGAGGAATTCGAACGTGCAATCAAGAAAGTCAAAGAGAGCAAGCAGTGGGATTTTCTCACCACAAAGGAAGCGGGCGTTATGTTCGCCTGAGGGGCCAGCACCCTGCCACTGTCCCGCAATCCAAAAGAACGCCCGTTTGCGGTGTTTGTCTTATCAAACCTCACGGGTACGGTGATCGCTTCCAGGGGAATGTAGTAAAATGCGAGCCACGCAATCACACCTCGTGTGGGCTGAGGTAAGGCGAAAAGCGCTGCATATCTGCGGGGTCATCATTCCCGTGTTCTACCTCCTCTTCCCCAAAGACTGGATCATTCTCGGCTTTCTTATCGGCTTCTGCATTATTGTCCTCCTTGAATGGTTACGATTTCGCGGACGCATTACGCTGCCCGCTCTCAGAGAACGGGGGCACCGAAACATCCCTGCCTACGTCTTCTTCGTCATCGGCGCGTTCCTGAGCATTCTCATCTTCGAGAAGAGCATTGCGATCACCGCGATTCTCATGCTGGCACTCGGGGATACCGCCTCTGCGCTCACCGGAGTGCTCATCGATGCAGAACCACGGTGGCACGAGCGCCGAAGGAAACGGCTGGAGGTGATGCTCGTGATGTTCGTTACGTGCTTTGTAATTGGCTGGTTGGTGCTCTTCTCGATACCACTGGCGGTCTTCGGCGCGCTGGGCGCTACCGTGGCGGACGGGCTGCCGCTGAGCATTCGCGGTTACCACCTGGATGACAATCTCACGATACCGCTCTTTGCCGGCGCGTTGATGAATCTTGGGGCGATGTGGTAGGGTACGGCACACACACAGCTCAAAGGGCCGCGACGGCGTTGAGGCGCCACGCTCGTTTCGCCATGTACTCATGCGCCTGCATCAGTACGTCCGTCTCCGCATCCTTCTTGCTCTTAAACCACTGCCCACTCCGCACACCCTCTAAATCCACGAAGTCGCCCGTCGCCGGGTCTTTAATCGCGCACTGTTCGATCCGCCACTCCATCTGGTGCGCCTCGCCCTGCGACTCGTACGTGAACTTGATCTCGGGGTTGCGCCGGTAGACCTCGCGAAATCTGTTCTCGAATTGGTTTCGAACGGGCAGAAACGCTTCTTCGGTCGCGAGACGCTCCTGCAGCCGCGCAAAAAGGTCGAACTGCTTCAGAAACTGTTTCACCGCACTCATTCCCGCCGCTTCTCCGCTATCCCAGTAGATAGCACCGCAAATAGCCTCAAAGACGTCTGCAACCACCTTCGCGCTGATCTCAACGTGGGGTTCAGTCGCTCTGATAAATACCGTCAAACCGAGTTGCTCGCCGAACGCTGCGAGCTGCTCGTTACGCTCGATCTCCGCCTTGAGGAACGTCATCTTCCCCTCGTCCAGCGATCCCTGGGCAAAAAGATGTTCAGCTATGATCAAGCTGATAACGCGATCGCCGAGGAACTCCAGTTCCTGATAATTGGCGATCTCGGGGTGCTCTTGTGTGTACGAACTTGTGGTGAGGGCGGTCACCAGTAGCGTCTGATTCGTGAACCGGTAGCCGATCCGGCGTTGGAGTTCGGCGAGAGCGGTGGATGTGAGCTCACTCATGAACGCTCCTTAGGGTTTACCTGCATGATTTCACACGTCACGTACGAGGCAAATCTAAAAATAAAATGGGGGAAGAGGCTGTTCGGGCCTCTCCCGGTCTCCCTTGGACGGTTTGTTACAGCGTTGCTAACGAACGCGCTACAGCCCCAGGACATCCTTGAGCTGGAACTGATATTTTCCCAGGGTGCCGCCGAAATTACCTGCCGTTATCTTTACCACACCGGGGACCTTAACCGCTGCTTTAATACCCGTCGCCATCGCAGCCTTCACCGAGTCTTCACTGACGCCGTTGATCACAATTTCAAAGACACCGTTGACGTTTGCGGGTATCGCGGTATCCTCAACCTGGTCTTTCAGAGTCGGGCAGAATCGCTCATTTGTCGTGGCGTGCATGAACTTGTACTTCTTCGAGCCTATCTTCGAGCCTGATGCAACCACGCCTCCAGGGAACGGCGTTATCGTACTTGGTACTGATCTAATCGCATCTACAGCCGTCTCAGCCGCTTTCAACGCAGTATCTCGGTCCTTGGCGAAGATAAAGAAGTTACCGCCAGCGACGCCCTCTCGTGCACCTAAGTTCGTCTCCACCACGAACTCACCGCCCATGATCGGCACCTTCCAGACAGCTTTACCGCCGATCTTATCCTCTTTTTCGTACCCGTCGCCAAAGAACTTGAGTTTAAAGCCGATATTGAACTCCTTCTCAGTTTCTTCTGCTGGAAGCGCATTGAAGACCGCAGCGGTCGGTGAAGTGAACACGCACTGTCCAATGCGGGCAAGCAACTGCGCATCCAGTGCCTTATACCCAAAGGTACAGAACATCACGTATACGCCAGGACGTCCATCAGGTGTCTCCTTGGGCGGGACAACGCCGTCCACGCCCGCCTCCGCAGGGCACATGATTACCGACGTGCCGAACCCTGTTACCTCTTTCGCCGCTTCCATCGCCCACTTCTCGTTCACCGCCGTGATCAACACACGTGCAACCTTTATGGGAAACGCTTCAGCAAAGGTATCGTCTATCTCAACTCCTTCCAATTCCATTTTTGCCTATCTCCTTGATGTGGCTAGAAGGTCGCGAAGTACAAAAAGGTTTCTATTTTTCCCGCTCTTCCGCTGCGCTACGCGTGATCACCGCACGGGTCTTCGCCTGCTTATCCATAAGAAGCTGAACACCGATACGGCGGAGATACGCGGTCGAGTACCCATTGCCATGAATCAATAACTCGATCAGGTCGTCCACCTCATCAATGTCCGTGCTGATAAAGAACGAATCGTGAATCGCGAAGCTCAAATGCCGTCGCTGCGCTAGCTCGCGATGCTTCGCGAAGCTCGTCCCATAGTAGGAGACTGAGAACGCCGACGGATTCCGCAGGAATAGCGCGTTCGTACCCCCTTTTCGTCCCGGCACGATCACCACCTCCTCGGGATGCGCAACGATCTCATTGATCGTCGCGGGTAGCGCGAGCGGAATATCGGCCATGACGATCAGTATTGGCGCTATTTCGTCCGCGAGCAGATCGTTGAGCGCATCGTTCAAGTCCCGGGTGTCCTCACGCACCGTGATGCTCATGTTTGACGTGCCCTGCTGCTTTGTCACCGCTATGAGATCAGCCGACGCAGCAGTCGTGATGATCTCAACCTCGCGGATCGTCGATCGCGCCAGAGTAGCTAACACATCCCTGAGCATGCACAGCGCGAGCTCCCCACGTTCGCTCTCGCTCAATAACGCGCCCAAACGCGATTTTGCGCCTGCCCGCTTGAAGGGTATTACCGCTCTCACGTCGTCTAGTCTATACCCTCACCCTATTTATAAGGTTTGATACCGCTTCCTGTCTCTTCAGTAAAAAGCGAGAGGCCGATCGCGCTATGCTATGCTATGCTATGCTAGCCACATACGCTCCGAACCAGATCAAAACAGGTATTCAGATTCGGACGGTTAGCAGATCGCAGTTAACCCAGCGAGCATATGCTCGCACTTTGCGCGCAATAAATTCGCCGCTTCGCCGATGATCTCATCCACCGGCAGCGCACCATCACTCTCGACCGTAAAGAGCAGGGCGCCTTTATGGTCACCCTCAACCAGCTCCTGATAGCTGCAGGCGGTTACGGCCTGCCACTTCGCATGCTCTCGACCGCATCCCAAACGTGCAAACGCCTCCAGTGCGATCCTTTGGCGGGCAATCGACTTCAAGCCTCCCACTTCACGCTCCGACGAGATCAATTTCACTAACGGGATATTCCCATACGCCGGCTCCACGGTGGAATCGGAGGAGATAAGCTCCTTGGAGTAGACGACCGTATACCCCTCCCGTTCAGGGCTGATCGCCTCCAGGGTCAGTGAAATCCGGTCCTCAGGCACGAACTCATGCCGCTTCGTTCTCAGCGGAATCAAGCCCAACCGGAGCACTAACTGCTCGTCATATAAGAGCGAGGTATTCTCAAGGATGTTCACCTCATCGATGGCAAGCTTCGCCACGTCCGCGATCATCGTTCGCCGTAACGCATTGGCAAAACGGACCTTCACGCCCGAGAGTATGAACTTCACCTCGGTCTCCCCGCGTTCCGCTATTTCCACGTCCATTTCAATCTTATTTATGTTGCGTCTCCACCAGACCGTCACACCAACTTAAACTCGCCTACCACGTTTGCCACCCGGCCGTTTCGTGCCGTCGTGCGGGACCGGTGTTACGTCTTCGATCTTCCCGATGCGCAATCCTGCACGAGCAAACGCGCGAATCGCCGCCTGTGCACCCGGTGCGGTCGTCCGCGATTTTCGGCCCGAGGCCGCCTTCACCTTCACCCGCAATCCCCGTATCTCCCGCTCTTTCAGCCTGTCTGCCAGCTGTTGTGCCATGAGCATCGCGGTGTACGGGGAGCTCTCATCGCGGTCCGCCTTTGCCACCATCCCCCCGGATGCGCGTGCAATCGTCTCCGCGCCCGTCATATCGGTAATCGTAATGATGGTATTATTGAATGACGAGAAGATGTGCGCGATCGCCCAACGATCCTCGACCATGCTACCGCTTCACCTCCTCTGCCCCCCCTTCTGCCATCGGTCTCGGTTTTACCACGATCGGTGGCGCGCCATAGTAATCGATTCTTTTCTCTTCGTCCACGTCCACAATGTACGACGGAACGGTCACCCGTCGACCGTCAACCGCGATATGGCCGTGCACAATGAGCTGGCGCGCCTGCTTGAGCGAGTTGGCCAGCCCTTTTTTGTAGACCCGGGTCTGCAGTCGCCGTTCCAGGAGATCCTCGACGGTCAGTGCCAGGACGTCCTCCACACGGCCGGTTGAGTCTTCACTCTCGCGCAGTATCCCGCGTCGGCGCAAGGCCGTTAAGATCGCATCTCGCTTCCGTACGGTATGTTCTGTGGGCTTCATACCCGCAATCTCAGCCAGAATCGCGCGGATCTCGCGTCGGTAACGCTTGACCACACTCGCAGCCTTCCAGATCTCGCGCTTGCTTCTCAAGCCATAGGTCTCGGCGATCTCGCGCTCCTCTTTCATTCGTGTCATCTCCCACGGCCGTCGCGGCTTCTCGTATCGCTTCTTTCTCTGCTTTGGTTGTCCCATCTTCTCATCTCGCCCCCCCGGCTATTTGCCTCCCGTCGCTGCCAGCTGCTTCCTACGTATAACACCAACGACCAGCCCTCGTCGGCCCGTGGATCGCGTGCGTTGTCCGCGCGCCTTCAGACCACGCTCGTGCCGTATACCACGATACGACCGGATCTTCCGGAGCAAATTAACGTCCTCACGTAACTGCAGCACCTGATCCGCGCCCATAATGTGTTTATCATCACCCGTGAGGATGTCCTTCCGCCGATTCAGCATCCACTGCGGTAAGCGCTTCTCAACACTGGTGATCGCGCTCTTGAGCTGCTCTATATCCTCATCTGAAAGGTTACCCATCTTCTGATTCGGGTCTACGCTCGTAGACGTGACCAGAACCCGTGCCACGCGCGGCCCGATTCCTTTTATCCCGCAGAGCGCATGGACAACATTTCTATTACCACCCAGGTCAGCATCCAGGATCCGGACGATGTGCCTGAAATCCGCGTTCTCCGCTTCGCTCTCCTTGACTTTCTCCTTGCCGCTCTCCTTACCTTTCCCCGTCGCCTTCGCTTTTGCTTTTGTTTGTGCTTTTGCTTGTGCGCCCTTCTCCATTCCTTCGGTCATCTTTATCCGTTCTCGCTTCTCCAAGCATACGTATGCGCCGAGGAAGGGATTTGAACCCTTGAGTTCCTTTCGGAACACAGACTATCTAGTCCGGAGAGCTCCAGGCCTGCGCCTTACCGCTCAGCCACCTCGGCTTTACTTCTCCAACCTTTAGGATATGTCCCGGGCTTCATAAGTACTTTCCGTGTTTCTACACATATACCTTTCTCGGCCCGGAGCATTTCCAGTGAGTTCAGCACCGCTTCGCCCAGACTCACAGCTTCTCCCTTTGCGGTATATACTATCACGGAGTCTCCTCTATTTATTCCTTCTTCGATCCGCGCGATCCCCGGTGCACTCAGATCAGCACCGTGACAGAGCGCATCCACCGCGCTATCCTTCGCAATGATGCAGCGCAGGTGCCTGACCGCGTCTTCCAGCGGCATAATCAACTGCCGCAGCATTCGCTCATCGCCCTCTTCCTCATAAAAGACGTACGCGTCCTTCAAATCGTGGAGAGTCGTCAACGTCTCCTCTGTGAACGGGAACGACTTCGTTCGTCGCAGTTCGGCCATGTGCGCACCAACGCCGAGTGCGAGCCCGAGGTGATGACAGAGCATGCGGATGTACGTGCCCGCTTCGCAGCCGACCTTCAAGAGCACCTCCTTACCCGCGATCTCCATGACTTCAAGGTAATGCACAGTTCGTTTCCGTACCCGGCGTCTGACCGCGGACTTCAACGGCGGGCGCTGGTAGATCTCACCCACAAATTCCGCGCTCACCTCCCGCAGCCTGCTCTCATCCACCGGGCCGTGGACTCGCATCACGCACACGTATTCCTTATCGCCCACAAAGATCTCCGCGAGCTTCGTCGCCGTGCCGAGCAAAACCGGGAGCACGCCGGTCACCTTCGGGTCGAGCGTGCCGGTATGCGCCGCCTTGTTCATCTCCAGCATTGCTCTGATCCAGGCCACGACCTCATGCGACGTGGGCCCCGCAGGCTTATCAATCGTTACCACGCCGTGCTCGAGGTGCTCGCGTATCGGGCGCTTCTCCGGTGGTGTGCCGTAGCGCGGATCGGTGACCGCAGGTGCTTTCTCCAGGCTGCAGCGTTCTAAAGGCTTCTGAAATTCGCTCATCCGGTCCTGCACCACTCAATTTATCTTATATACGGTCGTCCGTCGCTTTGGTATGCGACCTGCCTCTATGATCAGTCGCTCGAACTCATCAGGACTCATATACTCGCCCGAGGGCGAGCCAGACAATCGCGAGATGTTCTCCTCCATTAACGTCCCACCCAGGTCGTTCGCGCCAAAAGCCAGCATCCGCTGTGCATCCCGCGGGCCGAGCTTCACCCAGGATACCTGGAGATTCCTGCAGTACGGATGCAGAATGACCCGGGCGAGCGCATGAACCACGGTGTCCTCGAAGAACGAGAGCGACCGCTTCACCATCCGCCCCAGCTCGTTGTTCTTACCCATGAACTTCAGGGGCACGAACTCGGTAAATCCGCCTGTCTCCTTCTGAATCGCGCGAATCGTGAAGAGATGATCAATTCGATCCTCCAGGGTCTCGATGTGCCCGTACAGCATCGTCGCCGTTGACGGGATCCCCAGGCGGTGCGCGGTCGTTATGATCTCGCACCATTTCGCGGTACTCAGCTTCGTCGGGCAGATGATCGCACGCACGGAATCCTTGAGGATCTCCGCAGCCGTTCCGGGCATGGAGCCAAGTCCCGCGCGTTTGAACGCTCTGAGTACGTCCTCCGCACTCATCCCCGACTGCTGTGCCACGTGGTAGACTTCCATAGGCGAATACGCGTGCAAATGCACCTCAAACTGCGATTTCACGCCCTCGAGAATCGCACAGTAGTCCTCCACCGTGAGGTCGGGATGCAGACCACCTTGAATGCAGATCTCCGTAGCGCCCTTCTCTACCGCTTCCGCGACCTTGCCCAGGATCTCGTCCAGACTCAGCACATAGCCCGACTCGTTCGCCTCACGGAATGCGCAGAATTTGCACGTGCCCACGCAGATATTCGTGAAATTGATGTTCCGGTTCACAAGATACGTGACCACATCGCCGTTCTGCTCCCTGCGTAGCGCATCAGCCATGCTGAACAGATAGGAAGGGTGCGCAGCCAGAAGGAGCGCATCACCTCGCTCAATCGTACCCGTCCGTATCTTCTCCTCCAGCTCGTCCCAAGCCGCGTCCATAGATGTGTTAGGAGATAACGCAATCAATCGCTCTCTTCGCTCACGATTCCGGTTATTATCTCCCGCGTGAAGTCAAAAAGGGTAACCGTATCGTTCCCATCGGTGAGCTTCAAGTGCCTGCTCGCATCCACTTCGCCGATGATCGAGGCCGCGATACCTGCTGCTTCGAAGATCCTGATGCATTCTCGGCCACGCTGCTCGTCTTTAACCGTGAGCACGAAGCCAGTCCCCGGGTACAGCTTTAACCAGTGGACAAACGGTATCGTGTTTGAGTCCACACGAGGAATCTTCGTTAGATCCACCAGCGCCCCTACCCGGGAGCTCTCCAGTAACATCCCCAGCGTGCCAATCGTGCCAGGATTGCTGATGTCCTTGCCTGCAGTCGCTAGATGCTGCTGCCCAATGGTCACCATCGTCTCCAGTTGCCGCTTTATCATTGCGGGTGATTTCCTGGTCGTGGTGTCCCAGGCGAGATTATAGCTCGGATAAATCTGTCCATCGAGATCGATCGCAGCCACGATCTTGTCACCGGGCCGCGCGCCGCTGGAATTAATAACGCTATCGCGATTCACCATGCCCACGATGCCCACGTCAATCGCGTCGTAGATCGTGTCCGGGTGCATGTGCCCGCCGACCATGGGAACACCAAACTTCTGCACGCCGTCTTGCATGCCCCGTCCCAGCTCGAGGCAGACATCCCGCCGCTGCGTCGAGGTCAAATTCACCATCGCCAGAGGGACGCCCCCCATCGCCGCGATGTCCATTACATTCACGAGCACCGCGCAATATCCCGCCCACCACGGGTCCGCACTCAATAATTTGCCCCAAATGCCATCGACCGCAAGTAAAATACACATGTCACCGTTGACCGAGAGCACGGCGGCATCCTCGCCAAAGGCCGTTATCGTTCGGCCCCCCACCTTGTCCGAATTCCCCAGCCTTCGCACCAGATTGCTGATCGCCCGTTTGCGCGTGATCCCCTCGAAGTTCCGTAACTCTTCAGCCAGCGATTTCAGGTCGGTCTCCTCTTTCGCACCCGCCATTTTTACCCCCGCATCTCCTCCACTATATCTCTTACCTCTCCTATATCATTCACTCTGAAATCCGCCACGTCAAACACTTCTTGCGGTCTGCTCGCAGCTTCCTGTAAGGATAATACCGCGATATCTGCCTCCCGCATCGCGAGATAATCGTTCCGGTCATCCCCCACCATCATCACCCGGTACTTCTCCTTCAGGCTCCGTACCAGATCTCGCTTCTCTTCTGGCTTCATGGTGCCATACATGTGCTCAGGTGGCACATCCGGCAGATAGATCGTCATCTCTTCCCGTTCGATCCTATCCCCCGATGCTATGTACGTCTGAATCCCTAACTCCCGTAATTCCTTAAATAGCTTCAGCGTTCCTGGAAACAGATTGATCCCGCCGGCAATGACGTAGCGTATCCGCGCTGGGGCCATCTCCAGGATCAAACCTATGCCAAGGACCGGCAGAATGTCGCAGCGCCGCAACTTTCTCACCACCTCGTGCACATCACGCAGCGTGACGCTCCTGTCGTGCAAGATGATCTCCCGAACTTCCTCATCGGTCACCCCTTCGCGCTTATAAATAACCTTTGTTTCGATTTCGCGCGCCCTCAACACCTCCGCAAATTGGGACGTGGGTTCCTCCTGCTCCAGCATCTCCTCATATCGCGTCTTCAGCACGACCATCGCGCCCGTTGTCAGTCTATCCGTGCACGTAATGCCGGAGACACGACTCCGCTTCGTCAGCCCGCGCTGCATGTCCTTGATGATCCTGAAGGGCGCGTAGATAACGCCCGCACCGTCAAAGACGACCGCTAAGCCTAACATTACGCTTCACTCCGCTCACCGCCCGCACGCATCCCGTCTTGACTATTCCGCATGGCGATAGGTAGGTAGATAGTAACAAATGCTCTGGCACCATATAATTACCACTGGTCAATGAGCCGCGACGTGATCACGCGGTGGGTCGGATGCGGCGGGTGCGATGATGCAGGACTTGGTAACAGAGAAGTGGGAGGACTTTTTGAAGCGGTATTACTGGCATGAGACCATTGATCTCTCCAATTCCTACCCTGAGCGGCGCAGCTTGCTCGTGAAGTTCGCGGACCTGGACATCTACGATCCAGCCATGGCAGAAATGCTCCTCGAGGATCCGGATGTCATCATCGAATCGGCGACCCGCGCGTTGCGAGAGATGGATATCCCGACTGGTGTAACGCTGGACGAAGCGAATTTGCGGATCATCAACCTGCCGATGAAGGTCGAGATCAGGGGCATCCGCAGTAATGATATCGGTAAAATGGTGAGTATCGAAGGGCTGGTGAGCAAGGCGACAGAGGTGAGGCCGCGGATCGTGGAAGCGGCGTTTGAGTGCCCCTTCTGCCACCATATCTTCTCCTTGATGCAGGCCGGGACACAGTTCAAGGAGCCCTACGAGTGCCCGCAAGAGGACGGCGGGTGCGGTCGTAAGGGGCAGCGATTCATCCTGCGGGCGGACAAGTCGAGATTTGTCAATGCGCAGAAGGTTCGGCTGCAAGAGTCACCTGAAGAGCTTCGGGGCGGTGAATTACCGCAAGCCCTGGATGTCGATCTGGAGGATGACCTCGCAGGTGAGGTCGCTCCCGGCGACCGGATCATTGTCACGGGCGTTCTGCGATCCTATCAGCGGGTAACGCAGTACGGCAAGAAGCTCTTCTTTGATATTTACCTCGATGGCACTGCGTTGGAACTCAAAGAAGAGGAATTCGAGGAGATTGTGATCACCAATGAGGATGAGCAGCGCATCATGGAGCTGAAAGAGCAGCCTGATGTCTATGAGCGGCTCATCCGCAGCATCGCACCCTCGATCTACGGCTACGAGGAGATTAAAGAGGCGATGGTGCTGCAGTTATTCTCCGGTATCGCCAAGCAACTCCCAGATGAGTCAAGGGTGAGAGGAGACATTCATGTGCTGCTCGTCGGCGATCCGGGCGTGGCGAAGAGCCAGTTGCTCACGTATCTCGTGAATTTAGCGCCGCGCGGGCTGTACACCGGCGGCAAGAGCAGCTCGTCTGCAGGACTCACGGCTGCGGCCGTGCGCGACGAATTTGGCGATGGTCGGTGGACGCTCGAGGCCGGAGCGCTCGTGCTCGCGGACAAGGGGATTGCGGCGGTTGATGAGATCGACAAGATGAAGAAGGAGGACCGGGACGCGCTCCACGAAGCGATGGAGCAGCAAACGGTATCGATCGCGAAAGCAGGTATCATGGCACGATTGAACTCACGATGCGCGCTCTTGGCCGCGGCAAATCCAGTCGGCGGGCGGTTCAATACCTACGAGCCGATCTCCAAACAGATCAACATGCCGCCGACGCTCCTCTCGCGATTCGACCTCATTTATACCATGATCGATCGGCCGAACGAGGAGCGGGATACCAGAACTGCGGAACACATCATCGAGACGCACTATGCGGGAGAGTTGCTCGCGCGCTACGAGCATCGCGGGAAATTCGAAGAGGAGAGCAGGGAGCGGTTTCGTGAGCAGGTAGAGGCAATGAAGCCCGCGATCCCCGAAGACTTGTTGCGGAAATACGTCGCCTGGAGCAAGCGAAACATCTTTCCGATTATGAGTGAAGTGGCGAAGCAAAAGTTCATGGAATTCTATATTGGCCTTCGACGGCAGGGTTACGAGGACGCGGAAGCGCCCGTGCCGATCACGGCGCGGCAGTTAGAAGCTTTGATACGGCTGGGTGAGGCGCGTGCACGCGCTCTGCTCAGCGATACTGTTACCAGCGCGGATGCCGAGCAGGTCATCAAGGTGGTCACCACCTGCCTGAAGCAGGTCTTTGTTGATCCTGAGACTGGCAGACTCGATGTCGATTGGGTCGCGGCGGGCACCACGAAGACCCGGCGGGATCGCGCGCGCTCGATCAAGGAGCTCATCAAGGAATTGGAGAAGGAATACGGTGAGGACGTGCCGCTCGATGAGCTCCTCAACCTCGCAGAGGAGGAGGGGCTGGAGCGCGATAAGGTTGAAGAGATAATCGAAGCGATGAAGCGTGACGGTATCCTCTATTCACCGGAGAGCGGCGTGATCAAGTTCGTGCGCTGACCGCGCCGGTTGCGTGACGAATAAGCGGCGCGCGCATGAAGTAAAATTGAAGAGTTATAAACAAGCAGGTTGGTTGTAATGATACTACAACGATAGCAGGTGAAGGAGTAGATAAGATCATGAAACTTGGCGTTTTCCTCTGCACATGTAATAAAACTATGGATGTTGATCTGAAGAGCATCAAGAAGAGTCTCAAGGATGAGGTTGAGGTCGTTGAGACGCTCGATCAGCTCTGCCAGCGCGATCTGGATTATATTATCGATGACCTGCGCCGATTCGAGCCCGACGGTGTTATCATCGCGGCATGCACCGAGAAGAACCGCGTCGTCAATCGGCTAATGGCTGGTTTTGACACTGATACGTATTTCCTGAACCTCCGCGAGCACTGCGGCTGGGTGCACGGTAAGAAGGAAGCAACAGAGAAGGCGAAGAGCATGATCTCCGCGCTCATTCGCTCGATTGAGCTGGCTGACTCGCTCCCACGGCCTGATACGATCGATCTGGACACGGGCCGCGAGATCTTAATCGTCGGAAAGAACGCCGACGGCGCATTTGAGCTCGCGAAACGGCTATCGAACATGACGCACGTCCATCTGCTGACGGATACCGTGCATGAATGGTGCGAAGACGTGGAGTTGCACCTCGGCACACTCAAGGACATCCAGGGCGATATCGGCGATTTCGAGGTCGAGATCGAGCGCAGGATAGACCAGGAGAAATGCATATCCTGCGGGCTCTGCGTAGCGGCATGCCCGAAGGATGCGATACACTACGACGCGGTCTACTGGATCGACGAGCGCTGCGACGACTGCGGCAAGTGCGTGGACCGGTGCCCGACCCGTGCCATTACGCTCCACGATACTGAGCTTCTGCACGTCGGCCAAATTCTCCTGATCGATAAGCACTGGCGTGGTCCGAGCTACTTCGGCATTTATCGCGCGGATAATTACCAGGATGCGTGCATGCAGGCCTGTGAGCTTGTCGCGAATCTGGACGGGCTGACGAAGCCGCGGTATCTGTATGTGGATCTGAAGCGGTGTGCCAGTGGGAGGAGTGGATTAGAGGGCTGTGAGCTCTGTTTACGCTGCCCTTACGAGGCGATCGAGCGAGAGGGAATCGATGTGGTCTTCGATGCGGCACGCTGTCAGGGCTGCGGGCTCTGCGCTTCTCTGTGCCCCCTCTCCGTTCCCCAAGTGCGTGAGGCACCCAATCAACTCCTGTATTCCCAGATAGAAAGCTTACTATCCGGCGATCTCCGTCCGAAGGTGCTCCTCTTCGCCGGGGACGAGCATTTCGAGCGGCTGAATGCGGTGGGCAGGCGAAAACTCCGTTATCCACCCGTATTACCGCTCTTCGTGCCCCGCACTGATGTGATCTCAGAGACGCTCCTCCTCAGTGCGTTCGTGCACGGTGCCGACGGCGTCATCCTCTGGGCCTGCGAGGCGAGCCAGCATGAAGAGCTTGAATCCACGGTCGCCTTTGCTCAGAAAGCATTGGACGCCTTCGGAGTGGGGAAACGTGTGCTCCTGCTTGACGGTGCGCTCCATACACCGGAGGAGTTTACAAAGGCGGTTTCTGCGTTCGTTGAGCAGCTCAAGCCGTCCCCGATCCGGAAGCGCGTCCCGGTTGACCTTTCCCGGCCGAAGCGTGACATTCTACTCGACCTCCTGCGAGCGCTCTCGGTGCAGACCGGGGTGCAGCCGCAACTGGTCGAGAAAGATACTCTCTATCCGTTCGCCGAGGTTGCAGTCGACGCTTCAACCTGTACACTCTGCAACGCATGCGTGACCATGTGCCCAACCAACGCGCTGAGCAAGGCGGTCAACAAGCTCGAGTTTGATTACGGGCACTGCATCGCCTGCAGCATCTGCGAGCAGGCCTGCCCGGAAAAGGCGATCACGTTACACCGGGTGCTCGATTTCTCACAGCTGATGGAGCAGACGCCGCAGCAGCTGATCGAGGTCGAGTTCGTGCCCTGTGCTGGCTGCGGCGAGCTATTTATGCCAAAAGCGGCATTAGAACGAATAGCGAAGACCTTGAAGGAAGGTACCGACGAGGGCGAGCTCACCATAGAAGCACGGTTAGATCTCCTCCAGTATTGCACGAAGTGCAGACCGGCGAAGGCGGTTGAGCTGTCGTTGGAGAAATCGGAGCGTGAGAAAGGATGAACGAGATAACTGAGCTATTGGAGACGCGAGCGAACTTTTACGGCTTTTTGTGCCGCATGTACATCGAGGAGCCGGCTCGAGAGCTCGCCGATGATGTGATGAACGCGCGATTTGATTTCGCGCAGTTAACCGCGTTGGACATCAACGCAGAGCTTTCAGAAGGATTTCGGCTATTAAAAGCATTTATGGAGCGGAACAAAGGGAGAGACAGTGCGGCACTGCACGAAGATCTCAGGGATGAATACACACTCCTCTTCATCGGCCCGCATAGGCTGCCAATTGAGCCCTACGAGGCCTGGTGGGTGAGCGGGAGAAGGCTGGGAGAGCCCCTGGTTAGCGTGAAGGAGGCGTACCAAAAAGCGGGTGTCGCGAAATCAAAGGAGTATCCCGAGCCTGAGGATTACATCGGCTTTGAGCTCAAATTTATGCAGTACCTCTCTGCGGAGACCATTAAGGCCGAGACGCAGGAGGAGATGAAAGAGTACCTGAAGCTGCAGCGGGGGTTTATGGATGATCACCTTCTGAAGTGGGTACCCGCATTCTGCGATGCAGTGTATGAGTACAAACTGTCAGCGTTCTTTAAGGGTATCGCAAAGCTCACCAAGGGCTTTATCATGCTCGATGACGCGGTACTCAATGACCTGTTAGATAGCTTGCGCTGAGACTCCAGCATTCCCTGCTTCCAGAAACGCGCACTATCGTCTGCTTCGCTTCCCGAGCCATCGCAGGCCAACCAGAAAAGAGAAGCACATAAGGACCGCGCCTGCCTCGAATCCGGGGATCCCCGAATCAGGTGCCGGTGTCGGACTGGGGATGAGCTCACCTTCTTCCCGGTACGCGCTCTCCACGATCGACGAGAGCTCTTCCCGGTGCACCACATTCACCCTCCGGAAGCTGATGTACCCCTGTGGGGTGATGACCACCACGGTTGGCGTGGCGAGAACATACCCCTGGTATCTATGGGTCAGGTCGTCCGTGTCACGTGCGAACAGCCAATCAGCGTTGTAGGCCTCCTTGAAGCTTCTCAGATTCTCATCGGTCTCCAGCGGGTCAATGGACACGCTTATCACTATCACCTCGGGATATGTTTCGCGCAAGTAGGCGAGCTCCGCCATCTCTTCCTGACACAGATGGCAGGTGGTCAAAAAGAGCGTGAGCACCACGACCTTGCCGCGGAAATCACTGAGGCTGAATGTCGTGCCCTCGGCGCTTGTCAGCGTAAACGCCGGTGCCGCGATCGCGCCCTCCAGTACCGTGGGCGACGGTGAGACGAGCGTGGTGGGATATTCCTCCTTCCATGCATTTATCCCGCCGGTGATGGTGTACACGTCATCAAAACCGTTCTGAACAAGGATATCGGCGGCGATCGCGCTGCTGCCGCCCACCTGACAGTACACAATGATCTCCTTCGAGGGATCTAATTCATCAAGACGGCTCTCTAACTCCTTGACCGGGATGTTGATCGCGCCCGGTATATGCTCGGAATTGTAGGTTGATGCAACGCGGGAATCAAGCAGCGTTATCTCGTTGGGCCGCTCTTGCAGCCGTTGATACGCATCGTCCACCGAGATCTCCCCACGCTCTGCGGATGCCAACCCAGTAGCAAGTACTGAGAGCATGAGCAGCGAAACCAATACGGTTCCTGAAACGAGCTTCATAGTGTTGCGCATTCTTTTACGAAACACCTCCATACCCCATTGGGGCTCATTGTATAAAAGCGTTTCTGTACCTCCAGTAGTTCCGAAAGGGGTGAGTTCCGAACGCCAGCTGCACCTCATTATCGT
>CAZFWT010000010.1:0-18267 GCA_964522635.1 uncultured Halobacteria archaeon
ACGACCCGTTTAAAGGTGGGGGAGTTGAAGATGTACAAAAAATACGCTGAGGGGACACTGAGCACCCTGGAGCGGCAGAGGGTTACCACTTCGTCGGCACGCACCAGCACAGCGCGGTGAAAACGTGTCTCTGGCTACGGCAATCGCTACGCGGTGAGGGTAACTGTTACAAAGGTAAATTCTACGGGATTCGTGCGCATCGCTGCGTCCAGATGACGCCCTCCCTCTTCCGTAACCAGCGAGCGGTGTGTTCATTGCTGGCGACCCCTTGAAGCCTTTACGGTCGATCGCGATGAGGCAGCGGTGATCTGGGATCAGCCGGAGGATCTCGTCGAAGCGTGCTTACAGGAGCAGCAGCGGCTTGTATCAGGCTTCAAAGGCTCGGCAAAGACCAGCGGCGAGCTGTTTGGAGAAGCGATGACCCCCAAGCATGTCGCGATCTCGCTTATCGGTGAGCCGACACTCTACCCTCATTTGAGGGAGCTGATCGAGCAGTTCAAGGCGCGCGGCATGACGACCTTTGTGGTAACCAACGGCACGAAGCCTAACATGATTCGCTCGATTCGTCCCTATCAGTTGTACATCTCGTTAAACGCGCCTGAAGAGACCACTTACAGAGAAACGGCACACGCTCACTTCTGGCACCAGATACAGGACTCCCTGGATGCGATGCATGAGTTAAAAGGGCAAACGAGACGCGTTATTCGGATCACCGGTATCGCTGGTATGAACATGCTCAATCCGGCAGGCTACGCGGCACTGGTGGGCCGCGCCAGTCCTGACTTCATCGAGGTGAACGCCTATATGCATCTCGGGTATTCACGGAAGCGGCTGACCCGGGCCGCAATGCCCCCGCATGCGCGTGTGAGAGCATTCGCAGAAGCAATTGCGGACGAATTGGCGGCGTTCGGGTATCCATACACCGTGGCCGATGAATCCGAGATCCGTCGGGTGGTTCTCCTCGCTGCCCAGCCGCAAAATCGTTGAGGTGGTGAGGCTAAGAGGCGCCCCACGTCACCGCAAAAGAAAGGACCGTGTCAAAACGTGAGAAGCTTAAAAATGGACGGTGGCAGGTCTAATCTAATCAATCCTTGGCACTCGCCGCCCACTTCAATTTCCTGCTCTTCCGGCGCAGCTTGAGCATATTCCGCTCGCATTTGGAGCTGCAGAAATACAGGACGGTGCCGTCGCGCCGCACGAACATCTTCCCGGTTCCGGGCGCGAGACGTATATCACAGAACGAGCATCGCTGTTCCATATCCATTACCTCCGCATAAGTTTCCGTACTTCGCGCGCCGTCTCCACCAGCATCAAGATATCACCGACGCGTATGGGTCCAATGCAATTCCGCGTGAGGATTCGTCCTCTATTATCGCCCTCCAGTATCTTGCATTTTACCTGAATCGACTCGCCGTGCATCCCTGTCCGGCCAACGATTTCTATGATCTCCGCAGGTATCCCTCTCTCTTCGCTCATTTCCTCTGTCTGGTCTGGTTTATTACTCTTTCAGCTTACCCTTTCAGCGTCTTCAGTTCCTCTGCAATCTTGCTGATCGCCTCATCCGCTTTTCCGGGGTCCACGATGGCAAC
This sequence comes from uncultured Halobacteria archaeon, assembly GCA_964522635.1. Taxonomy (GTDB): domain Archaea; phylum Halobacteriota; class Syntropharchaeia; order Alkanophagales; family Methanospirareceae; genus JACGMN01. The sequence goes on from CAZFWT010000010.1 coordinate 1,590, forward strand.
AGAGGCGCAGCCTTTGTTGATACCGCAAGCAGAGCCAAGATCTTTCTGATTCTTCACGTACAGGTACGGAACGCCTTTCTCTTCACAGAGCGGAGGCAGATGCATGACAATCTCGGCTGGCGTTATGTCCTCGCTGATCAGCACTAACTTTGCCAGACCGCGTTCGATCGTCTTCGTCGATTCGTTGGTGCCTTTCTTCACCGATCCTGTAGTCCTCGCCAGTTCCACCGCCTCCAGTGCTTTGGTCTGTAACTCCTCTGGTACCTCGAACTTGAGATGTCCGGACACCGACTTTCCCTTTCCTTCTTTATCGCCCATCTTTCATCCCCCTAAAATGTTGTCTGCTTCCCTACTCTTATAGAAGCTATGGCTTTAAGTTTATAGTCTTCTTGAAGCACTGGCTGCACGCACTCCTCCGGTACACTGAGCGAGATCTCCTTGGTCCTGCCGTACCTGCCCTTGCTCACGATCACCGCATTGATCAGCCCGAGGATGTCGAGTTCGGAGACGAAATCGGTGACCCGGCGCTGCGTCAGCGGATCCATATCTAGCTGGTTGCACACGCGATGGTACATGTTATAGACTTCGCCGCTGGAGAACCGCCGTTTGTTCCGCTCTTTGCACAACAAGTAGACACTGCTGAGCACGATCTTCGATTGAAGCGGCAAAGTCTTGACCACTTCCGTCACGCGGTTCATCTCCAGCTTCTCACTCGCCTGCCGCACGTGCTCCTCAGTCACCGTCCGTGCGCCCGAGCGTTCAGCAATCTCGCCTGAAAGCCGGAGGAGATCGAGCGCACGTCGCGCATCCCCATGCTCGGATGCGGCAAGCGCGGCACAGAGCGGAATCACGGCATACTCGAGCACATCTGCATAGAAGGCCGTACCCGCACGCGCGTAGAGGATATCCTTCAGCTGCTCGGCATTGTACGGCGGGAATATGATCTCTTCCTCGCCCAATGATGATTTCACACGCGGATCCAGGAGATCAGTGAAGGTTAGATCGTTCGAGATCCCGATGAGGCTCACCCGAGCGTTCTCGAGCTCGCTGTTGATCCGGGAGAGGTTGTAGAGCGCTTCGTCTCCCTTGCTCGCCAATTTGTCGACCTCGTCGAGGGTGATGATGACGCACCGCTCTTCAGCATCGAGACCGGTCTTGAACTCCGAGTAGACCATGTCCGTCGGCCACCCGATCATCGGAACCCGTTTATTGAAGACCCGAGCGAGGTAGGCGAAGACCCGGTACTGCGTATCGAAGACCTCGCTGTTGATATAAAGGATCGAGCACTTTGCACCGGTCTTCTGAGCCATCGCCTCCAATTCCTTACTCACATATTTGACCGTGGAGGTCTTACCGGTCCCGGTTTTCCCGAAGATAAGAATATTTGAGGGCGTCTCACCTTTTAAGGCAGCGGAAAGGACATCGGCGAGCGCCTTGATCTGCTCCCAGCGGTGCGGAAACCGTTCAGGAATGTACGTGGGGCGAAGCACTTCCTTGTTGGCAAATATCCTCCCGTCGTTTATCAGGTCTTCGAACAGATTCTCCATGGTCCCTTAGCTCGCCTCCGCTCACCGGTTAATTGAGATAAGCAATCAATTATAGGCCACTCAATATATACCTTGCCATACCCGGCAAAGCGGTGTTTCCAGTGGAGCTCAGCGGGTGAAGATGTGGACGATCGCCGTTCCTCCGGTTCCGCCGATATTGTGCGTGAGAGCGACCTCCGCACCCGGCACCTGCCGTTTCCCCGCCTCGCCCCTCAGCTGCTGCGTTATTTCCACGATCTGCCGTATCCCCGTTGCGCCCAGTGGGTGACCGCAGGCCTTCAGCCCGCCGGACGGATTTACGGGTATTCGACCCCCTATTGCGGTCTCACCCGCTTCGGTCGCTTTGCCACCTTCACCCTTCTTTACGAAGTCCAGGTCCTCAATCGCGATTAACTCGGCGATGGTATAGGAATCATGGACCTCGGCAAGGTCAATCTGCGAGGGCTGCAGCGACGCCTGCTGGTATGCCTTCCTCGCCGCCGCGACCGTGGCATCCATCGTGATGAGATCGCGCCGGTCGTGGAGCGAGATGGTATCACTCGCCTGGACGGATGCCTTAACATAGATGGGGGAATCGGTATACTGCCGTGCATTCTCCGCGGCACAGACCACGACCGCGGACGCGCCGTCCGCAATACTGGAGCAATCGAGCACGCGTAGTGGATCGGCGACGAGTGGCGACGCGAGTACACTTTCGAGGCTTATTTCTCGCCGATATTGTGCACATGGGTTATGGACGGCGTTCGCATGATTCTTAACCGCCACCTGAGCCATCTGTTCCGCGGTGGTATTGTAGCGCGTCATGTGCAGCCGCGCCATCATCGCGAAGAGCGAGGGCAGGGTCGCGCCGTAGATCACTTCCCATTTCCGATCCACTGAGGACGCGAGCAGCTCTTCCGCGCTATCTGATCCCACATCGGTCATCTTCTCGATGCCCGCGGCGATCACGAGGTCGTACCAGCCGGAGGCTATAGAAAGCACCGCCAGATGCATCGCCAGCGCACCGGACGCGCACGCGGCTTCTGCACGGGTAGCGGGGATATGCAGTCGTGCGAGGCCGGCATAATCGGCAATCAGCGCACCTATGTGCTCTTGCTCGATGAAACGACCCGCGGACATGTTCCCGCCGTAGAGCGCCTGGATCTCATCACCGCTGATGCCCGCATCCTCGATTGCCCGGAGCCCCGCTTCGACCGCAAGGTCACGGAAGGAGCGCTCCCAGAGCTCACCAAAGAGCGTCGTTCCTGCGCCGATTATTGCTACCTCTCGCATTCTTTCCCTTCCTCACTCACATCCGTATCTTTCCTTGATGTTTCGCGTACGCGGCGTAATTGAGATATTTCTTGAAGAGGATGAATGACTCGACCTTCGGCGCCTGCTCGCGCAGTGCTTCGATCCGATCAGTGACGCGGAAGGCGAAGGAATCAGAGCCGGCACCGGAGCCGAAGGAGGTTAATAAGATGCGCTGCCCCGGCTTCGCCTTGTCCAGGGTCGCGGCGAGTCCGATCAGCGAGGACGCGGAATACGTATTCCCGAAATGCGTGACCATCAAACCGGGCTTCAGCTGCGCGGTGGTGAACCCGAGCGATTTCGCGGCCTTGAGCGGGAATTTCCCGTTCGGCTGATGGAAGACGGCGAAGTCGAAATCGGCCGGTTTTAAGCCCGTCTTCTCCATGAGCAACTGAGATGCGGAGATCGTATGCCGGAAGTACGCAGGCTCCCCGGTGAACCGGCCACTGTGTGCAGGGTACTTCTGGAGGTCGCGGCGCCAGAAGTCAGGCGTGTCGGAGGTGAAGGATGCATACTCTTCAATCTCAGCGACCACCCCATCATGCCCGATGATATAGGCCGCACCACCCGCACCTGCGGAGTACTCGAGCGCATCGCCGGGGCTCGATTGTGAGACGTCTGCCCCGATGGCGAGACCGTAGGTGATTTTATCAAGCGAAACGAGCCCCATAGCGGCCTGTATAGCCGCCGTTCCCGCTTTACACGCGAATTCGAAGTCGGCCGCGGTGATCGCGGGTGACGCGCCGATTGCGGCGGCAACGATAGTGGCCGTGGGCTTGACGGCATACGGATGGCTCTCCGAGCCCACATAGATCGCGCCGATCCTGGTGGGATCGAGGTTCGCACGCCGGATAGCAGCTCGAGCAGCCTCAACCGCAATGGTCGCAGTATCCTCGTCGAGGTCGGGCACGGACTTCTCCTCCACGAGCAATCCGGCCTTAATATTCGCGGGGTTCTCGCCCCACTGGTTCGCTATCTCGTCCACCCGTATCCGGTAATAGGGCACGTAGACGCCGTAGGAGACTACCCCTATCATGAGGAATAGATTTAAGGGGGCAGATTATAAAGGTTACCTTTGAGTGAGGCCGATGGATGACGAGATAAAAGCATATTTGGAGCTAAAATTCGGCCCATCAGTGAAACTCCTCAGCGTCACGAGTCTGGGCCTGGAGGCGAAGACCAAAGAAGAAGCTGACCGTGAGATCAAAGGCTTCGGCTATGGTAGGCCGTACTTTGTCACGTTCGAGACAGGCTCCGGAGACCGGCGGGAAGTGGTGCTCTCCACGATGAAAGGCGATGCGTTCGGCCACGACCATTTCGCAGACCGTGCAGGAATCCTGCTCTGGCAGTATCACGCGTTCAATACCTTGCCAAAGCATGTACGATCGCTCGACGTGGGTTATGTCGCAACGGACGGCAGCATGGCCTCGGCCAGCGATGCGGATGAGTTCTTCATCGTCTGTGAGAAGGTAGAAGGTGTTGAATACGTCTCCGATCTGAACCGGTTAAAGGGGGGTGCGGCGCTGCGTGAGCTGGACAGGGAGCGAGTGGCTGCGCTGGCATCCTATCTGGCGGAAATCCACGCCGTTAAGAGCGATGAGTCGCACCTGTACGTGCGCCGGATCAGGGAGCTGGTGGGCCATAGCGAGTGCATCTTCGGGCTGACGGACAGCTATCCGCCTGAAAATCAATTCATTACGGGGGAAGAACTGAGCGAGATAGAGAAGCAGTGCATCGACTGGCGCTGGAAGCTGAAAGAGCGAACGAAGCGGTTATGTCAGGTTCATGGCGATTTCCATCCGTGGAACGTGATATTCCGTGAAGGTACGGATTTCACGGTGCTTGACCGAAGCAGGGGCGCGTGGGGCGAAGCGGCGGACGACGTCTCCGCGATGGCCATCAATTACCTGTTCTTCGGGCTGCTCAAGACTGATGGTAGGGTCCTGGATAAGGATTTTAAGGGCTTGTTCGATCTGTTCTTCGCTACGTATTTCGAGAAGACGGGTGATTACGAATTGTTACGGGTAATCCAGCCGTTCTTCGCGTTCCGTGGGCTCGTGGTCGCGTCACCGGTGTGGTATCCGAATATAGCACTGGAAACACGCAGGAAATTGTGTAACTTCATCAGGAATGTGATCGACGCGGAGGAGTTCGAGTATCAGGGCGTGGAGCAGTATTGTGAAGGATGAAGCGGTCTTCTTGGAGCAGTCCAGTCTCTGCGCCTTCCTTAGCAAGCATGGCCCGGCTGAAGAGCGCCATGCCACGGGGACACTTAGATCACCGATCCGCAAAGAGGCGATAAAGTTCACATAGTGCGGGAATTTGATATTCAGCACCTGGTAGGTCATATGTTCCGCTTCCAGAACCATCTAGGATAGGGCGTTTGAATGCTGATGGAGACAGTTCAGGAGACGTGGTGGTCTCTCTCAAGCAACTTGACGAAGAACTCCTCCAGGTTCTGCACGAGTATGGGTTCCACGATCGTTCGGCTTAATTTGGTCTTTTGATCAGCCCGTTGATCAGTACCGTTCGCTTTATCGGCTTCGTAATATCTCAGTCTACGATAGATCGTAAGATCCGCTGCTCACCTAGATCACCATCAACACCAGCAGGATCACGAAGAACCGCGTCACCATGCTTATCAGATACATGATGACCGTGAACTTCACGCCGAGCTTGCCAAACAAAGAGGTATACAGCGGGAGGCTGTATTTCAGATAGGTGACCGAGATGGTCATCAAGCTGCCAACGAGTAACGTTAGAATGGCTTGCTCTGCCGTAACAACTCCCTTGGTGAGCAGCGAGGCCACGATCGCGTAACCTGCGGAGAAATGCGCTAATTCTGCCACGATCGCGGTGACCACCTCGCCCGGCAAGTCTAGCACCTGTAAGACCGGGGTGAAGATGATATTGATCCGCTCCATGAGCCCGAATACAAAGAGTAGATCAACGATCAAAAACGCAACGACCATGAAGGGCACGACCTTCAGCAACGTGCTCGCCGATTTCTTCAACGCGGTCTTCAGCCGCTCCTGCCGTGTCCGCTCAGCAGTCTCCGCGACGAGCTGCTCATCCTCTATACACGCCTGACGCGGAAACCTGAATCGCGCATAGATGAGCGCGCCGAGCGATTGGAGAAATGCGGAGAGGAGATTGAGCGCGATGTAGATGCCCCCGACCATCGGCCCCAGCAGCACGAGCGCAACCGGCGCGTGCGCCCTGAAGAGTGACTCGCCAACTACGGTCGGAAACGTGCTCATCACGAGCGTCACGATCGTTTGCCGCTCCCCGATCTTCCCCTCCTGATAGAAGCCTGCTAAGGTCGACTTCCCCGCCGTCGAATCGAGAAACGTCGCGAAGAGCGAGATGGCGCCCTCTCTGGGCAGGTTCGAGGCACGGCAGAGCGGTCGCACAAGCGGCGATAACTTCCGCAGCGCGTCGCTCTCCAGCACCACATTCGCCGCGACCACGCCCACAGTAACAAGGGCCGCGACTCGGAGAAGGTAAAAGGTGGTGTCCATCGTTCATGTCAAATGGTGCGCACGTCAAAGAAAAAGGTGTCAGTCTTCATAACCATGCATGATCTAACAAAGGTAGTGGTAATGAGCAGTGGAGACCACTACCATGGGTTCAAAGCAGCGGGAAGCTCAGTCGAATACCGTGCAGCGTGAGTATGTCCACGGCTATTCGGAGCGTGAGCTGACCAGATTGTACGATCAGGCAAATACGCTGGCACAGCTCTTTCACCATGACACGGTCTATCCCCCCTGGAGCGAGGTTCTTGAGGTAGGCTGCGGTGTCGGTGCACAAACCGTCCATCTGGCACGAAACAGCCCAGACGCGCAGATCACGGCCATTGACATCTCCGAAACCGCGCTCGCCACTGCGCGGGTGCTGCTTGAGCACGCGGGGCTCCGTAACGTCAGGCTTCTCAAGGCTGACCTCTTCGCGCTGCCCTTCCCTTCTGATCGGTTTGACCATATCTTCGTCTGCTTTGTGCTTGAGCACCTGCATGATCCGCTGGCTGCATTGGCATGCTTAAAACGCGTGCTCAAACCCGGTGGTTCGATCACCGTGATCGAGGGCGATCACGGGTCGACCTATTTCTATCCCCGGAGTGATGCAGCGCTCCAGACCATTCAGTGCCTGATCGAGATCCAGGCGCGACTGAACGGCAATGCACTGATTGGCCGAGAACTCTTTCCACTCCTCACCCGGGCGGGGTTCACCAGCGTCCAGGTGGTGCCCCGGATGGTCTACGTGGATTCGAGCAAGCCGCATCTGGTAGAGGGCTTCACCAGAAACACCTTTATTGCTATGGTGGAGGGCGTTCGGGACCAGGCACTCACCGTGAACCTGATTGACGTGGACACCTGGGCACGGGGAATCGCTGACCTCTACCGGACAACAGAGCGTGATGGTACCTTCTGTTACACCTTCTTCAAAGCAACAGCCGTCAAGTAATCGAGTCCTCAGATTTGAACCTTTAAACGTCCAGCCTGCGCTGTTCCCTGCTGCGTACTCGCACCAGCGCACTCCAGCGCCGGTAATCACGCAACGTCCAGGCACCCGCCTGCTTCAGGTCGGGAATGCCGCAGGCTGGCGCTTCGTTCGCGAAATAACACCGCAGGCAACTCCCGTTACAACCCGCGATGGGCTCAAACCGCTTTCCCTCCCCAGGTCTAACGTAGAGCGGCACGTTTATGCCCTCGCAGTTCTCCAGGTCCGAGCTCATGAACTCAGCATTCAAGCCCCTGACGCGCTTACCCTGCACTGACGCGAACTCCATGCAGAGGCTCAATGTCACCCTGTTCCGGTCGCAGAGCGCGCGTATCATAGTGAACAGCTTGCGGCGATAGTTCAGGTGAGCATGCAGCTGCCGGCCCATACGCTCGGTGTACAGGTCCACAAGCTGCTTCTTTGAGACACCGAACCGTGCCGCCAGTTCATTATAGAGCTCATCCCTCATCGCTACCGGGATGTCCAGACAGCTCGTGATGATGTGCCCCGCTCCTGCTTCCACCACGTTCTGCATCAGCTCCTCTAAATCACGCTGAGTATCCGTCACATAGGGTATGACCGGATCGATACGGCACACCACGAACGTGCCGGCGTTCGCAAGCCGCTCAATGTTCCGCACCAGCTCATCGGTGGACGCGCCGCCGGCCATCAGGTGCTGACGTTTGTCTTCGTCCGGTGTTAACAGAGAAACCTCACCGAACGCATGCTCTTGCTGTTTGAGCAATCCCAACGCTTTCTCGCTGATTCGCCCTTTCGTCGTGACCTGCACCGGGATATTGCGATCCACAAACTCCTTCAGGATCTTCTCCGTCAGCTCGTAGCGCTCATTGAGCGGCTGAAACGGGTCGGTCACCGGTGAGAGATACCCGCAGCTCGCTACCGATAAGCTGTCTAGTTGCTGTGCAATTCGTTTATCAAAATCGCGGAATACCGTGAGGACGCCATGCTCGCGGAACGCGGTGAAGTACCCGCCCAGCGCATGCGAGTAGCAGAAGAGGCAGTTGTGGCTGCAGCCGTTATACGGGTTGATCAGGAGTCGTTCGGCCGTGCATTCCCGGTTACCATACGGTTCTATACCATTCCACCAGCCGTGAAGCTGCTTATTCGAATCCACCAGAATATGCGGAATCGGGTGCTGAATGACCTCAAAGTGCTTGCTCGTGCCCCCGAATGCAACGGTTACCCGCGTTGAGGAACTATCCATATTTTATACCGGAGACGAGATAGTAATAAAGGAGCTTTCGCTCTCTTACACTGCGTGCTACGGGATAGGAATGCAGCCAGAATTAGAAACCCTCTTGCAAGCCGCGATCGCGGCGATTAAACGCGGCGGCACCGTCGTCTATCCGACCGAGACTGTTTACGGGCTTGGTGCCGACGCGCTCTTAGAAGGTGCGATCGCCAAAGTGTACGAACTCAAGCAGCGCGAGCGCTCAAAACCGCTCTCACTTGCCGTCTCCTCATTCGAGATGCTGCAGCGCGTCGCAGTTGTCGACGATCCCGCGCTGCTGGATCTGCTTGCCGAACTGCTGCCCGGCCCGGTCACTGTCCTACTGCCTAAGAGGGTGCTGGTGCCCGACCTCTTAACCGCTGGCTCTGACCTCGTTGGCGTGCGATTCCCCGATAACGAGATCGCACTCCGCATTATCAGGGAAACGGGGCCGATAACCGCGACCAGCGCGAATATCTCAGGCCAGAAACCACCAACGCGCGCTGAAGCGGTGGCCCTGGATGCAGATGTACTTATAAATGGAGGGAGATGTAAGTATAGTATGCCGTCTACGGTGGTGGCTGTCACGAGCGTCACGGCGACCGGTGAAGCGGCGGCTCAAACGATCAAACCTGAGATAAAGATACTGAGAAGAGGAGCAAGGTATGAGAGAGTACTGCACGTCCTGCGGCGTAAAGCTACTGGAGAAGGGATTTACCGTTTTTCCCTGTCCGAATTGCGGGGAGAATGAGATCGGCAGATGTGCGAAATGCCGGAAACAAAGTAATGTATACACCTGTGAGAAATGTGGGTTCATGGGTCCGTGAGCCCGGAGGTCAGTAAGCTAAGCAATGAGATGGCAAGGTGAATCGAGACGAAAGTCCACGGGAGGCAGGCTTCACCGCAATCGGAAGAAGCGAGCGCACGAGGCGGGTCGACCCGCTGCAGACACGATCATTGGTGAGACGCGGCGACGTACGATACGGACGCACGGTGGCAACAAGAAACTGCGCCTGCTCAGGGCGGAATTCGCGAACGTCGCCAATCCGAAGAGCGGAACCACCAAGACCGTCAAGATCATCAGTGTGAAAGAGAATCCGGCGAATCCCTTCTACGCTCGCCGGAATATCACCACAAAGGGCGCGATCATCGAGACAGAACTGGGCAATGCGGTCGTCACCAGCCGCCCGGGTCAAGAAGGGATCGTTAACGCCGTCTTAGTCTGAGAAAGAACAAGCTACTACCCGACCGCTCGTCAGTTTCGTTTCGTGTATCTATCTCGGCACACAACATTTTACAAGTATCGGAACGAAGTGCTATCTGACGCTGGTACCATGTACAAGGTAGTAGGCACAATTACGGGCGACGTGGGGCTGCACCAATTCGATTTCGTCGTCTCCGGCAAGGTGCGGCGGAACGAGTACATCAAAGTCTGGAACGAATTGGACGGCTGGATCCTCGGGCGCGTCGTTTCTATCCTCGATGTCGAGGAAAAGACCGCGACGGTCGAGATCATCGGCTACAAAGACGATCGCGGGTTCCTCATGCAGCCCCAAAGCACGCTCGCGCGCGAGTCAAAGGTCTTCGAGGCTGACCAGACCTTTGTCATGGACACCCTCGGGCTCAGAACCAACGGCATTCATATCGGCACGCTCGACGGCCGCAACATCCCGGTCTATCTAAAGAAGGATGAGCTCATCCAGAAGCACTGCAGCATCCTCGCCAAGACGGGCGGGGGCAAATCATATACCGCGGGCGTCATTATTGAGGAGCTCCTCGATAAGAATGTACCCCTGCTCATCATCGACCCACACGGCGAGTACCTCTCCCTCAAGTTCGAGAACCAGAACGAGGACGAGCGGAAACAGATGGAGAAATTCGGGATCGCGCCCAAGGGCTACGATTCGCAGGTTGTCATCTACACCCCCGCTAACTTCTCCGTCAATCCCGCCGCGAATAAGCTCTTCCGCATCGATGGGATCAATTTGAGCGTCAACGAGCTCTACGACTTCTTCCCACTCTCTGACGCGCAATTGGGCGTGCTATACCAGTGTATCAACGATATCAAAACGCGAAAGGAGTTCTACACTGTCGATGAGATCATCAGCGGCGTCGCAGAGAGCAAGAGCACCTCGAGATGGAAGATCATCCACTTCCTCGAGCGTATTCGGGACACCGGCATCCTATCCGATAGCCCCACGCGGATCGAGGAGCTCGTCAAGACTGGGCAGGCATCAATCATCGATATGAAGGGCGCAGATCCGAAATTACAGCAGTTGATCGTCTACCGGCTCTGTAAAGAGGTATTTGAGGGCCGGAAGATGGGCAAAATCCCGCCCTTTGTGCTCGTGATCGAAGAGGCGCACAACTTCTGCCCCGAGCGCGGCTTTGGACAGGCAATCAGCTCCCATATCCTCCGCACGATCGCCTCTGAAGGCCGGAAATTCGGGCTCGGGCTGCTCGTTATCTCGCAACGACCTGCGCGCATCGATAAGAACGTCATTTCGCAATGCAATACCCAGATCATACTGAAAGTAACGAATCCCAACGATATCAAAGCGCTGAGCCGCGGCCTGGAGTTCATGAGTTACGAGATCGAGGAGGAGATCAAGCGGATACCGCAGGGCGTTGCCTTGCTCTCCAGTCCAAGCATTGAGATGCCTATCATGGTTGACGTGCGCGTGCGCAAGAGCGAGCATGGCGGTCGGGCTGCAGAAGCACGAGCGACACCGCAACAGCGCCCCGCATTTAAATCAGACGAAGTGGATCTCGAAGAAGGGGACAGAAGGAAGAGCGTGCTTTCGCGCTTGCTCTTCGAGTAGCTACGTAGCGAGCGTAGCGTAGGTCTCGAATTTCGCAGTACCTTCTTTTGCCGCAACTATAAGTATGGCTGTCGTTAAAGAGTGATCATGAAATTATCAGTCGCGGATCGGAAATATTCAACTGAGCTGAGTGCAGCGAATGATGGCGAGCACGTGAATATCGCGGGCTGGGTGCATGAGAAGCGCGACCTTGGTGGGCTCTTTTTCCTTATCATCCGTGACCGTGAAGGCTATGTCCAGGTGACCTTTCACAAGCGCACCGTGGGCAAGGAGCTCTTCGAGCAGGGCCGGAAAATCCCGCGCGAATCGGTCGTATCCATCAAGGGGATCATCAAGGCCGAGCCGAAGGCACCAAACGGCTACGAGCTCATACCTGATCAATTGGACGTTCTGAGCGTGGCTTCACAGATCCTGCCACTTGATACCACCGGCAAAGTGGGTGCCGAGCTGGATACGCGGCTCGATGCTCGCTTCATGGATGTGCGCACCGAACGAACGAAGCACATCTTCATGATTCGCAGCCGCATGCTCAAAGCGATCAGAAACTTCCTCACCGATCGCGGCTTCATCGAGATCAATACGCCGAAGATCGTGAGTGCGGCAACCGAGGGTGGTACCGCGCTCTTTCCCATCACCTACTTCGAGCGCGAGGCCTTCCTGAACCAGAGCCCACAGCTCTACAAGCAGATGCTCATCGCCTCAGGCCTTGATGCGGTCTTCGAGATCGCGCCCATATTCCGTGCCGAGGAGCACGACACCACCAAGCACCTCAACGAAGCGACCTCAATCGATGTCGAGGTGGCCTTTGTCACTATGGAGGAGGTCATGCAGCTCTTAGAGTCGCTCGTTGCACACGTATACGCAGAAATAGCGCCCTATCCCGGCTTAAAAAGCTGCGCGCTCGACTTTGAAGTCCCTCCAACGCCCTTCCGGCGGATCACCTACGACCAGGCCATAGACCTACTCGCAGCAGAGGGTGAGGAGCTCGAATGGGGTGAAGATTTCAGCACCGCGCATGAACATATCCTCGGCAAAGCGATTGGCGAGCACTATTTCATCATCGACTGGCCCTGCGCGATCAAGCCCTTCTACGCACAGCCGATCGAGGGAACGGATATCTGTGACGCCTTTGACCTGATGCATCCGCGTCTGGAACTCTCATCGGGCTCGCAGCGTGTCCATTCCTACGAGCTGCTCAAGGAGCGGATCGAATCAAAAGGGCTCGCACCAGAGAGCTTCGAGTTCTATCTCAACGCATTCCGGTTCGGTATGCCGCCACACGCGGGCTGGGGGCTCGGCGTCGAACGGCTGCTCATGACCATGCTTGGGCTGGAGAACGTGCGGGAAGCGGTGCTCTTTCCTCGTGATCGGCGGCGGTTGGTGCCCTAGCCTGGTTGGGGAACGTAGCGACGTAAGGGAGATCATCACAATACGCCCCGGGTGAAATGCCCGCGGGTATGCTTCCGTCGCGCTGACTTCTTCACTAGTTTCCCGGCGAGCACATCCTGGTACAGCCCGACGATCCTCCCGGCGTTGCCGTCCGTGAGATCGAGGAAGAATTTCGTGATCCCGACCTCGCAGAGCCGCTGAATGTCGTTGAAGAGCCCAATCGGGAAACTGTTCAGGATCTGCGTGTACGTGAATTCGCGCCGTACGGGAAAGACAAAGCCTCTCTCGTCCTCCAGCTGCTCACAGGGGAGCGGGTACTTGGTCGTCATCAGCACCGGTCTGCCGTGCACGAGGACGGCGAAGTCTTTACTGCGAAATGCTACCAGCTCAGCGAGCGTGAGCTCCGGGGAGACCACAGGTACTGCCCCATAGCGGTGAACAAAGGCCACATCAAGGTCGTTGAAGCTGTTCGCACTATAATCGAGATAGATTCTTTGCGTCGCTCCAGAGCAGTCGAGTGAAGGTAGGAGACCGAGATTGCCGAGAAGGATGGCCTTCGGGTCAGATTCCGCTATTCGATGACGGGCATCGGCCGCTTCGTCATCAGCGAGAATCCGCGGAATATACGGCAGTGCCGTGCACTCGGAGAAATCATCAGCAAAGATCGAGTAGAAGACCCTGGTCGCCCCGGCTTGTAACGCAGCTTCTGCATCGCTTCTTGTATACACCTTCACCAAAAGCTCCTGGCCGTTAGATTCGAGCGGGTTCAGCTCAGGTAGCGCCACCCGTCGCTTTACGCGCGCTGGCGTAGCGATCCCCGGGTTCGGAAGGAGCGGTGCGAGGTGCAGGGGCTCGGTTGATGAGGTCTTGTAAATGGTATCGCCTGCTGCTGCGCGAATGGATAAGCGCACCGTGTCTCCCGTATCGGCTCGGGAGACTGGCTTTCCATCGAGCTCTATTCCCTTGATCACCGCACCATCAATCCCTGTTTTCGTCCAGATGCCGATCCCGTCGCCCACAACCAGCGGCTCGTGCAGCGTAATCCTCCTGTCCTCACCAATCACGCCGAGAAAGAGCCCGCGGTTACGTGGTGTCTCCGGCGCGATGATGTCCGCGGCATCGAACAGATATCCCTCTGTGAAGTCACGGTTGAACTCAAGCGCGAGCTCTTTGAACTCCCTTTCAGGCACGCAGAATTCGCCCTCATAGTAAGAATCGACGGCAAGCCGGTAGACGCGTGTAGCGAGCGCCGTATACTGCGGGCTTCTGAGCCGACCTTCGATCTTGAACGAGGCAATACCCGCGGCGATGAGTTCAGGAACCCGCCTCACTAGGCAAAGGTCCTTGGTGCTCAACGGGTAACTGCCGTTATAGCTCTTCCGGCACGGCTGCGCACACAGGCCCCTGTTACCACTGCGCCCGCCTAAAAAGCTGGAGAAGAGGCACTGGCCGCTGTAGCTGACGCAGAGCGCGCCGTGCACGAACACCTCGGTCTCTATCGCGGTCTTCTCGATAAAAGCCCGCACCTGCGCGAGCAATAACTCCCGGGGCAGCGTTACGCGGTCTACACCGGAGAGGAGATCGGCATAATACGAGTTGGAAACGGCGGCCTGCGTCGAGCTATGGATGCTCAAATCCGGAAACGTATCTTTAAGCAGACGAGCAAAAGAGAGGTGCTGGATGATAACGCCGTCGATGCCCCGGGAATAAGCTTCTGAAACGTCATCAAAGAACTCCTGAAGCTCTTCATTCTTCACCAGAATATTGAAGGTGAGGTAGACCTTCACGCCATGCTCGTGCGCGTAGCTTACAGCCTCACGGAGCTCCCGCATCGTGAGGTTCTCCGCACGCCGCCGCGCGTTGAACTTGCCCACGCCGAAATAAACGGCATCGGCACCGTTCTCGACTGCGGCCTGAAGTGACCGCGGAGTCCCGACGGGTGATAACAGTTCTACTCGGGTCGGCATTGCTTGATCTTATGCTCTCTTCCCACTAACTAAGAATGACCGCTGTCGCCAAAAAGGTCGCTTTTTTTTACGTTCGATACAGACCCGGCACGGAAACCTGCATGCTCGATATTCCCCCTTCCTTTTTCTGCCGCCGCACGTATTTCTTCTTCATACCATACCATGAACCGCACCAGACGCGTCTTCTTCTCCTGCTCCATGCGCGGCGGCTACAGCAGAGTGAAACAAGCAGAATTACGCAAGATCCTCGATATAATCGATGAGTTGGGTCTGGAGCTCATCAGCCGGCATCAAACGCAAGCGAACTTTGCGGAGCGCGAGTCGAGGTTCACAGAGCAGCAGATTCACGATCGCGATTACCGCTGGCTGGAGGAAGCAGACAGTGTTATAGCGGAGATAACGAACCCGAGCCTCGGCGTGGGTGCGGAAATTGCCGATGCCGTTCATCTCAAGATCCCCGTGCTGGCAGTGTATAAACGTGAGTACGACGACCAGATCTCCGCGTACATACGCGGCAAACCGGGCGTGGTGTGCAGGGCGTATTCGGACCACAGGGAGCTGAAAGAGGTAATCCGGGAATTTGTGCAGTAAAGGAAGGGCAACAAATAGGAATATCAAAAGCTGTTTAGCGTCTTTTCAATTCCTTTACCAGGCTCTTTCTAAAGTCTCTCAGAACAGGCCAGTAACTTCGAGGAAGGAACAGCTTCAATTCGTTGCTTATAGCTTTATCATCTATTTTCTTGATTTCACTCAATAGTTCCGCTTTGTATGACGCAACCACGTTCCTTGACATACCTTTTCTGAGTATGAAATAGAGGTCGAAGAAATCTCTCGGTTTCTTCCGTGTAAGAAGTGCGCTGATCTTTTCCTGTACCATCTGATCCTCATGAAGAGAAGAAACGAGATAGGGGGGGCTCAAGGGGTTGATAATCATAACAGCTTCCTTTTCTATCTCCTGAGGTCTTAAGGATACGTTAATAAGTATACGAATATCCCACGCTCCGACTGTGCCCTCGATGATGGCCAGATAGCCACCGGATGTTGATTTTGATTCAGTCAATCTAAGGTTTACCCCTTCTCGATTTATCTCAACCAGGGTTTTTTCGATTATGCTTCTTATATCCCCTTCTGTCACGACCGTACTTGAGAAATCCAGATCCTCTGAATAGCGTGGGCTTTGATGTAGTAACTTTAATGCAGTCCCGCCTTTGAAAAGAACCGCTTCTGACTTATCCTGTTGATAAAAATAACTGAGGAACAGATTCTGGAGGTATTCGCGGGCAATATTCAGTTCAGTAGTCTGGTACTTAAGTGCGAATTCCTTAATGGTCTCTGAGGATATCATTTTGCACCCATTTGTAAAAAGAAGGTCTTCTGAATAGTATCGTATTGGCTACGATTTTCTCTTGGCTCAGCTCTTCGATGGCAAGACGTTCGTAAAGGGGTTTTTTACCCAAGTTGACGAGATAAAGATAATCTACCAATGCCTTCTCTGGCGAGGCCAGCAAGATAACCTCATCGCCCATTTCCGTTGGGGCATAGCCGGTATACGCACTTAGTTTGATTTTGTGATAGATGAACGCTTTCTCTCCCACCTCAAATTTCCTCGTCGGTTTCGTTGTTGCCGCAGTTACGCCGTAAACGGTTTCGGGGATTAGCTTATGGTAGCTCAAAGCGGATTCAAAGGACACATATGAGGGTCTGTAAAGCCTGTTTGATATAAAGAACGAGGTGGGTGGATTGTCCGTGACGAAGTACATGCCCTGCTTTAACCGTGTTAACAGACCTCTTTTGGTGTACCGCTCCAGAATTTTCTGTGCTGCGGTCTCAGAGAGATCCAACATTCTCCTGAATTCTGAGACAGTAAAGATGCTTATGCCCTTCTCTGCGATCCGCTTCTGCAGTTCTATCCACCTCATTTCATTTCATTTC
>CAZFWT010000010.1:18367-33380 GCA_964522635.1 uncultured Halobacteria archaeon
GCCCTTCTCTGCGATCCGCTTCTGCAGTTCTATCCACCTCATTTCATTTCATTTCATTTCATTTCATTTCTCGTACATAAATGGTCGACTACTGAAATAGTAATTGGTTGGTATATGCTACTAACCAAGACAGAGTATAAAAAGTTGATGCTGGTTCGTGGGCGATACATACGCGGCAAACCGGGCGTGGTGTGCAGGGCGTATTCGGATCACCGTGAGCTGAAAGAGGTAATCCGAAAGTTTGTGCAGTAAAGGGCTGCACCCCTATCAAAGCGCTCTTCATGGTTGGATAAACCGGGAGTACACATTCGGTCGACTCGCGAAATACCGTTATACCGCCACTCCCTGCTCCCGGATTTCAGCGCAGCAGTTCCCGCACGGTCGCCACGACCAGAATCTCAAAGCTATCCAGCAGTGGTACGGAGATGTCCGATTGCTGGAGTAATAATTCCAAGGCGGTACACCCTAAGATGACCGCCTCCGCACCTCCCGACTGCAACGTCCGTATCACCTTCAGTAACGCTTGCTTGTTCTCCACAGACTTGTTACCGTTCAGGATCTGCTGAATGATCGCGGAGACAAGCCGTTGCGCGGTCGTATCCGGCGTTACCACCTGTATCCCGTGTTGCGCCAACTCCCGCTTATACAGTTCCTGCTTGATCGTTTCCGTCGTCGCCAGAACTCCCACGGTTCGGTAATCTGCATGCGTGCACACTTCTGCCGTTTCTTCCACGATGCTCAGGATTGGAGGAGCAACACAGGCGCGTAATTCCGGCATGAAGCAATGTGCCGTATTACAGGGGATAACGATAACATCGGCACCTGCAGCCTCCAGGCTCTGAAGCCCGCAGATCAAAAAGGGCAGTATCTGCTCCGCGTTCCGACCGCTTTCCACGATCTCGCGTTCCAGATCGTAAGGCACCGGAGCACTGTACAGTATGATAGGCGGATACTGTGTGCGGTTACTCGCTCGTGCTCTCGCATTGATCCGCAGGTAAAACCGTGCAACCGTCTCAGCCCCCATAATGCCCAGTATGCCTACCGTTCTCATCGCGTCACCACTCCTCCTTCCCGACTCCCGACAGCGGGAAAGAGCCTCCGCATCGGTTAGTTAGCACCGCCCTCAAGGATAAGCTCCTGCTTCACGATACCCTGCTCACCCAGCTCATACAGCCCCTTATCAGTGATCTTCAAGGCTGGAATCACCGGCAAGGCAAGAAAACTCAGTGCCATAAACGGCGACCTCAATTTCCCGCCCAGCGCACGATACGCCGCTTCCAGCTTCTCCATATCCTTTACCACCTGAGCAGGCTCCTCGAGCGACATGAGTCCACCATACCGGAGCTGGAGTTTGCTTAAATCTTCTGTTGAGACCACAACCTCGCCACCGCCCATCGCTCTGAGCGCATTTACCGCCCTGGCCATATCAGCATCAGTAGTTCCGACAACGATGATGTTATGACTGTCATGCGCAATGGTCGAGCCGATAGCGCCTTCTTGTAACCCAAAGCCCGCGACAAAACCGACGCTGAAGCCGCCCCTGCCGGTATGACGATCGATCACCGCGATCTTCAAGAGGTCGCGCTCGGTATCCACCTTAAGGACACCATTTCGTACTTCAAGCTCATAAATGAGCGATTCCGTTATCAAACTGCCTTCCACGACGCGTATGACCCTCACCTGTACTCGTTTACCCTGGCAGGGTATCGCAAATCGTTCTGCGGCGAATGGTGGGCAGTTCACGCTCTCAAGCCCAAATGAATAGTCAAACGGTACTTCCGGAATCACGGGCTCACCACCGCATGCAATAATTCGACCGCCTGCAATCACCAGTTCTGGTGTGAATCGTGTAAGGTCATCAAAGACGACAAGATCAGCCCTGCAGTCGTTTTTGATCACGCCTCTATCTTCCAATCCGAAATGTCTGCTTGGATTGCTCGTCGCCATGCGGAGTGCTGTAAACGGGTCGAGTCCCAAACTCACTGCGGTCCGCACCGTATAATCGAGATGCCCATACCGTACCAGATCGCCAATATGCCGGTCATCGGTGCAGAACGACAGGTTCTCGGTCGGCAGCTCGTTCTCGATGATGTAACGTACCCGGCGCTCCAGATCCTGTGCCTGACTGCCAAACCGGATATATACCGCCATCCCGCGACTGATCTTCTCCTCGAGCTCCCAGCCCTCGGTCACTTCGTGATCGGAGCTGATCCCAGCAGCAACGTAGTTCTTGAGACCCTCGCCGCTCAGCAACGGGCAGTGCCCCTCGATTACCATACCCAGCTTCCTGGCAGCCGCGATCTTGCCCATCACCACCTGATCACCGTTCAGAACGCCCGGGAAGTTCATCAGCTCGCCCAGGCCAATAACGCCATCCTCTCCGAGGAGCTCTTCTACCTCCTCCACGCCCAGGGTTGCACCCGAGGTCTCAAACGGCAATGCGGGCACGCAGCTCGGAACGGTCGTATACACGCTGATCGGCTGCAGTCGTGCCTCTTTCAACGTCGCTTTAACTCCTCGGACACCAAGAACGTTGGCGATCTCGTGTGGATCATTGACGACTGTGGTCGTGCCATGAGCCATGACGAGCCGGACAAACGCGCTCAACGGCAGCTTACTGCTCTCAAAATGGACATGCGGCTCCACAAGTCCCGGGGCAACAAATCTGCCACCAACATTCACCGTCTCCGTGCCCGTCAACCCGGGTTGGATTTTGACGATTTCCGTGCCCGTGACGCCGATATCAGCCTTGAAGATCAAGCCGTTTTCCACATCCACGATCCGGCAATGCTTCAGCACCAGGTCACCCATGTCACGCCTCCGGGCCGCCGTTGTGTACCATGTATGTAATCTCCTTTCCTTTAAAGCGCGCCGCTCACTGTAACGTAACGTAACGTAACGTAACATAACATAACGTACGCCACGAGCCTCAAACCAGTCCAGTTACACCTTTAATGAAGAAAAAAACGCCCAACGTGATCACAAAGAGTGCCAGGCCGAGCATGATCAGCTCGTACCGCTTGCCCACGAGGAAGCGCTCACCACGCGAGAAGGAGTAGGAGACGAATGAATACCAGGTCAGATCAGACATGAAATGCCCGATCGATACGAGAGCGATCCCGGCGAGCGCGAGCCACTCGAAGCCCTGTAACAGGAGCGGATAGCCTATGGTCACCCACCAGGGGATAAAGGCGGGATTAAACGCAGTGAAGAGGATGCCACCCGCGACCGAGCTGTGATACGCGTACCGAAAACCGCGCCACCGCAGGGCACTACCGCGGACTGCAATGGACGCGTCCTCCGAAGTCCCACGGACGCTTCTGATGGTCGTTACCGACATGAGAACGAGCGCAATGCCGCCCACAACATAGACCAACGATTTGAACTCGAGAAAATAGCTCGTGATGCCCAGGCCCAGAACGAGCGCGAGGATGAGTAAGAGCTCCACCGAGATATGGCCGAGCACGGTGAGTGGTCCAGAAAGCGCTCCTTTCTTCAATGTGTCCGCGAGGACATAGGCCAGCATCGGACCGGGTATCAACGCTCCGCTCAGGCCGGTAATGAAGCCGATTACCAGAAGAGAAGCGCCAATGAGTACTGGTGAAGCGAGAAGGTCCATTGCTGCTCGAGCCTCTCAAAACGCGAAAACGATTAACTATTTATGATTGGCGCCTTATAAAATATCGTGGAGAATGGAGACGGGGGCTCGTAGCTCAGTGGAAGAGTGCCTCCTTCGCGAGGAGGAAGCCACGGGTTCAAATCCCGTCGAGTCCATGGGTATGTAGCATATAACATAAGAACGAGGTGATGTGAATGCAAATGATGCCACAAATGGGGTATGATAGAGGAATAACAACATTCAGCCCTGATGGCAGGTTATTTCAAGTAGAATACGCACGCGAGGCGGTGAAACGAGGTACAACCGCCGTCGGTATCAAGGCGCGTAATGGCGTGGCACTCCTGGTGGACAAGAGATTGACGTCCCGATTACTGGAAGGTGGCTCTGTGGAAAAGATCTTTCGCTTGGACGATCATATCGGCGCCGCGACATCTGGATTGGTTGCCGATGCACGTATGCTCATCGATCGCGGCAGAATAGAGGCACAGATCAATAAAATCGTCTATGATGAGCCGATCGATGTGGAGACCTTGGCGAAGAAGATATGTGATTTCAAGCAAGCTTACACGCAGCTTGGGGGTCTCAGACCATTTGGCACCGCACTTTTGATTGGCGGCGTGTATAACGGGGGCTGTTACCTCTTCGAGACCGATCCCAGCGGCGCATTGCTCGAGTACAAGGCCACGGCAATCGGATCGGGACGGAGCATCGTAACCGAGCTCCTGGAGCAGGAGTATCAGGAGGATCTCTCTCTCACGGATGCCATCTTACTGGGGCTGAAGGCGTTATACAAAGTCACTGAAGGTAGGCTCGACATTACCACGGTCGACGCAGGTCTCGCGGAGAGCGAGAATAAGCGGTTCAGGATCTTGACCGCTGACGAGTTGGCGCCCTACGTAGAGCAGGTAAAAGAACAAGCGGCGAGTGCGGGACAGTCTGAGGGTGGCCAGAGCACAGATACCGACGAGCCCCAGGAATAATCGAAATGGTCAGCCTGGACAGGGCAGTTATCGCACGGTACAAGCATAGTAAGAAGATTTTTGAGATTCTTGTCGATCCTGATGGCGCGGAGCGGATGCGCGGGGGCGGTCAGGTAGACCTCGAGGAGCTGCTCGCTGCAGATGAGGTCTTCACCGATGCCGCGAAGGGCGAGAAGGCGACGGAAAAGGATCTGATGGACGCGTTCTCGACCACTGAGCTGAGCGAGGTTGTCAAAAAGATCGTCAAGGAAGGCGAACTGCATCTCACAACAGAGCAGCGGCGGCGGAAGATCGAGGAGAAGCGGAAAAAGGTCGTCGAGCAGATCGCGCGTATCGCCATCAATCCGCAGACCAACACACCGCATCCCGCCACGAGGATCGAGATTGCCATGAACGAGGCTCGAGTGCACATCGATCCGTTTAAGAGCGTCGATGAGCTGGTGAGTGAGACGGTGAAGGCGCTCCGCCCCCTCATCCCGATCAAGATCGTGGAGAGCGAGGTCGCGGTCAAGATCCCGGCGCCCTATTCCGGGCACGCGTACGAGCTGAAGCGGAATTTCGATGTGCGGAAGGAGGAGTGGTCGCCAGACGGCTCCTATATCGCGGTGGTAAAACTGCCCGCGGGGATGCGGGACGAGCTCTTTTCCTTCGTGAACCGCATCACCAAGGGAGATGCACAGGTCAAGATATTGAAGTGAGAAACCATGTATAAAGTGGTGGTACCAGGAGATTACATCTCCGATGAGGCTAAACGTGCAGGTGAGGGGACGTACGTAGAGGAGGGCAAGGTTTACGCCGCGAACTACGGTATCGTGAGCGAGAAAGAGGAGATACGAGTGGTCGCGCTCGCCGGGAAGTACGTGCCCTTCAGGGGTGACGTCGTAATCGGCAAGATAATCGAGATTGCGTACCCGTACTGGATTGTCGATATCGGATCGCCCTACGAAGGTCGATTGCATATCAACGAGTTTGGACGGGAGGGCGACCGGAAGATCGACTTCAGTTCCATGAGTGACTATCTCGACCTGGGTGATTTGGTCGTGGCGAAGGTGCTGAACGTGGACGCCCTCATGCGCATCGATCTGACGTTGAAGGATGAATTCATGATCAGCGATCGCGGGCGCTTGATCGAGATCTCATATACAAAGGTGCCGCGCGTCATCGGTCGGAGCGGCTCGATGATCAAGATGCTCAAGGAGAAGTGTAACTGCTTCATCTTCATCGCCAAGAATGGGCGGATCTGGATACGCGGAAAAGAGGAGGATATGAACCTCGCGACCCAGGTGCTGCTCATGATCTCGAATGAGGCGCATACGTCCGGCTTGACTGATCGGGTGTCGAATTTTTTGGATTCGTTTAAGGAGAAGCGAGAAGGAGAGTGAGAAGAAGTGGAATGAAGAACGAAGAGCTAGAGTTGATAAAGGATGGGAAAAGATTGGATGGTCGCGGGTTTGATGAACTGAGACCGATAACGATCGAAGTAGGTGTGTTGAAGCGGGCAGATGGGTCCTGCTACTTCCAGTTGGGGAATAATAAAGCGATTGCTGCGGTGTTTGGACCACGAGAGATGCATCCGCGGCACTTCCAGGACGCCAAGATGGCCGTCGTTACCTACCGCTATAATATGGCACCGTTCTCGGTGGACGATCGCAAACGGCCCGGCCCGGACCGCAGGAGCGTAGAGATCTCAAAGGTGAGTCGAGAGGCCCTGGATCCGGTCATTATCAAGGAGTATTATCCGAAGACGGCGATCGACGTCTACGTCGAGCTGCTCCAATCGGATGCAGGAACGAGGACAGCGGGCATCAATGCCGCCTCGGTCGCGCTCGCTGCTGCAGGCATACCGATGCGCGATCTCGTCTCCTCGGTCGCCGTGGGCAAGATCGACGGCGAGGTCGTGCTCGATTTGAGCGCGAAGGAGGACAACTTCGGCGAGGCTGACATGCCGATCTCGATGGTCGCACGAACGGATACGATCACCATGATCCAGATGGATGGCCGGTTCACGGAGGACGAATTCAAACGCGGTATGGAACTGGCGAAGCAGGGCTGTCATCAGATCTACGAATTGCAGCGAGCGGCATTGCTCGATAAATATAGTGAGAGTGTGGAGCAAGGTGAAAAATAACAATGGGATTTGAGGTTATGGAAGATCTTCGGAAGGATTACGTGTATGATTTGATCGATAGCGGGAAGCGGATCGATGGCCGGGGATTTCAGGATTACCGTGAGATCACGGTGGAGCGCGATGCGATCGACAAGGCAG
Source organism: uncultured Halobacteria archaeon (assembly GCA_964522635.1). Lineage (GTDB taxonomy): Archaea > Halobacteriota > Syntropharchaeia > Alkanophagales > Methanospirareceae > JACGMN01. Next base: position 25,233 of record CAZFWT010000010.1, read on the forward strand.
AAGGATCTGCGCTGGTGAAGATCGGCGACACCGCAGTCTTGGTGGGCGTGAAAGTCGAGCCCGGAGCCCCCTTCCCGGACACCCCGAATCTGGGGGTCATCATGACGAACGCGGAACTCCGACCGGGCGCGTCGCCCGACTTCGAGCCGGGGCCACCGGGCGAGAACAGTATCGAGCTGGCTCGGCTAGTGGATCGAGGAATTCGAGGCTCAGAAGCGCTCGATTTGGAGAAGTTGTGCATTGAACCAGGCGAGAAGGTCTGGATGACCTTTATCGATATCCACATCCTGGATAACGACGGGAACCTCATCGACGCGGCTGCGTTGGGTGCGATTGTGTCGCTCTTGAAGCTCCGCATTCCGACCGAGCGGTACGGCTTGACCGGGGACGATATGCTCTCGCCGCGTGAAACGCCGGTCGCCGTGAGCATCATAGACGTCGGCGGAAATTTCCTGGTTGATCCATGTCTGTACGAGGAGAATGCAGCGTCGAGCAAGCTCACCGTAATCTCGAATGCCGATGGCACGCTCTCGGGGTTACAGAAGAGCGGCAATGGTGGCTTGAAGCAAGAGCAGATCGAAGCGATGATCGAGCTCGGCATCGAGAAAGGGCAGGAGATACGTGAGAAGTTCCTGGTGATCGAGGGATAGGTACGCGACAACAGGACTGACTCGACCGCTCACAGCGGGAACTCGACAAATTACCCGAGGCCCGCTGAGCGGCTCGGTGAAGCGGGGGAGAGGCGAGAGAGGCGGGAGAGGAGAGAGTAGAGAGTAGAGAGCGAGCGAGAGCGCAGTAAGGTTAATCTTCTCTCAGGTTATAGGTACTTAGTGGAGATCGATCATCATGTTGGCGGCAGATAATCCTTTGGTGAGGGAATACTTCGGGAGAATAATCGGCGAAGACGGCTTGCGGATCCTGGAGACTATCCCTGAGGAGGAGATCACCGATGAGGAAATCGCCAAGCTCAGCGAGACGAAACTCACTTCGGTACGTAAGATTCTGTATATGCTGTATGAGAGCAGGATAGCTGAGTACCGGACTGAGCGCGATGATAATACCGGCTGGATTACCTATTGGTGGCGTTTCAATCACCAGAATATCAAGCGGATGATGGAGGAGGAAGCAGACGGCGAGCTGGCGCGGTTGGAGAAGAGCCTTAACTACGAGCAGAATGGCGAGTTCTACCGGTGCCAGTGTCAGCGTGTGTTATTTGAAGAGGCCGCGGAGAAGGAGTTCTGGTGCGAGGAATGCGAAGCGAATTTCGAATATTTCGATAACAGCGAGATCGTGACAGGGATAGAGCAGCAGATCAACGAGTTAAAGAAGTGGAAGCGGAGAGTAAAGCGGAATTAAGACGCGAGTGTAACCGGGTACTCCGAGCAGCTGGCTGCGACGATGATGTGATCAAGCATTGTAATGCCGTTGCCGACCTCGCGCTGGAGCTCGCGCATCGTCATCATGAGTCGGTGGACGAGCGCTTGGTATTCAAGGGCGCACTGCTCCATGATCTCGGCAGAGCGCGCTCGCACGGCATCAATCATGGGGTCGTGGGTGGCGCGATGGCGCGTGCATTAGATCTGGATGAAGAGCTTGTGCGTATCATTGAGCGGCATATCGGCGCCGGACTGACGGCAGCGGAAGCCGAGACGGTGGGCCTGCCGCCTCGCGATCTTCTCCCAGAGACGCTGGAGGAGAAGATCGTTGCCCATGCGGATAATTTGATCGCCGGATGGAAGAGAACGAGCATAGACGCGGTGATCGCGGATTTCAAGGCGGAATTAGGAGAATCCCACCCCGCGATCAAACGGATGCTCGCGCTCCATAAAGCGGTAGTGATTGAATTGTAGCCCTGTGAAGCGACGCAAAGCGAAATTCGGTTACCTACCAGCTTCCTTCCGCTAGCCCTTCCGCTTCAAAGCGAGCTCGCGGAGCTTATCCTTCAATTCTAACTTCGTGATTACGATATTCGATGGATGGATGGGCCGTGGAACCTCAGACAAATCAGAACGCGCCACCACAACGCCTTCCATCGTGAGCAGCCCCTTCTTCAAGCTTACGGACCGAACCTTGCCCTCTTTGCCCCGGGCGTCACCGCGCATCAGGCGCACAGTATCTCCCTTTCGCACCGGTAAATTTCTCCGCCCGTATTTGCCCTGAAGCTCTGCGGACAGCGGCGCGCTCAGAAACGTATGGCGCGTATGCAGAGGTGCATTGAATCGTACCTTACGCTGTTTTCGCGGCTGCCGGGATAGTTCAGTTGCCTTCTTCATTTTTAGCTCACGTTTCGCCCCGCTTGTGCAGGTTACGCTTCTTACTGTAATCTGCTCCTATAACCTTTTTCGCTTTCTCGCATAAAAGCTTAAACGGCACACGTGGCATGCACTCCCGGGAGTGGGGAGTCTAACTCAGAAGCCACTCAGGGTGAGAAGCATCGGAGATCGAGCATGGAGAGAGGCACTTACGATGTGGTGGTGGTCGGCGGTGGTCCTGCAGGCTGCATGGCGGCGAGATACGCGGCAAAGGCGGGTGTGTCTACGCTGCTGCTCGAGGAGCACGCGACCATCGGTGAGCCGGTTCACTGTGCCGGGCTACTCAGCACGCGGGCACTGACTGAGAGCGAATTGCAACGTCCTGAACGGTGCGTCAGCCGGGAGATCAAAGGCGCGGTCATATACTCGCCCTCTCACGAGTTACTGCTCGAGTCGCCAACGCAACGCGCGTTCGCGGTAAGTCGCGACCTCTTTGACCAGGAATTGGCGACTGCGGCGGTGAAGGCCGGTGCGGAGCTCATACTGAGGTGCAAAGTGAAAACGGTTCAAATCGGAGATGCGGGATGCGTGCTCACGGTTGCCACAGAAACGTCGAATGCCACACAGAAGATAACCGCGCGCGTGGTGATCGGGGCAGATGGCGTGCGGAGCACCGTGGCACGATCGGCGGGGCTCAGAACCACACAGCGCTGCCTGAGTTGCGCGCAAATTGAGGGCGACTACGAAGCAGAATCGGATTACGCGGAGATTTTTGTGGGTAAGGGCGTTGCACCAGGCTTCTTTGCCTGGGCTATTCCGCTCGGCACCAGGCGGCGTGCACGCATCGGACTCTGCATTGACCGGCGGTGCTCCTCGCAGACCAGTCCGTTAGCGTTCTTGAAGCGGAACCTGGCAGAGCATCGTGTGCTGGCGCAGAAATTCGGTGGTGAGGTATTTCATCGTTCCGCGGGCGCTATCCCGCTGCCGATGGATGGTGGGATGAGAAAAAAAACGACGCACGTCGCGCACAGCTCGGGCGTACTACTTGTTGGCGATGCTGCGGCCCAGATAAAGCCGATCACCGGCGGCGGCGTCTACTACGGACTGCGCTGCGGGAAGTTGGCGGGTGAGCAGGCAGCGCAGGCATGCTTGACGGACGATATGACCGTACTGCACGATTACGAGCGCCGCTGGCGTTGTGAATTCGGGCGAGAAATTGCGTTTGGTCTCATGGTGCACCGTTTACGGTGCGTGATGAATGACACGGATTACGATACGCTCATACGAACGATCTCGGAAAGCGAGCTCGTCGAGCGGATATATGCGAAGGGCGATATGGATTATCCTTCGCTCGCCCTGCGCGGGCTAGTACGGAATCCTCAGCTCCTCCCGCTGATGGCACGCAGCCTCGTGAAATATTTATATACGAGGTAGAGTAAAGTTAACTAAGCGAAGCCAGGCAGAGGCTTTCAGAGAGAGAGATCATGGCACGGATATACGCGCGGAGGCGGGGAAGATCGGGCTCGACGCGACCGTTCAGCATGCGACTCAAGCAGGTGGTGCCTGATTGGGTCGAGCTGAGTTCGGAAGAGGTTGAGAGCAAGGTGGCTGAGCTCCGCAATCAGGGACTCTCGTCGAGCGAGATTGGCATTCGATTACGGGACAGCTTTAGCGTGCCCAGCGTCCCGCTGGTAACAGGGAAGAAGATAACGAGCATTTTGAAGGAGCAGGAACGCGCCAGTAAGCTTCCCGAGGATATCCAGAACTTGATGCGGAAAGCGCTGCGAATCCGGAAGCATCTCGATGTGAATAAACGCGATATTCACAATAAGCGAGCATTACAACTGACAGAATCCAAGATCCGGCGACTGGCGAAGTATTACCGGCGCGCGAAAGTCCTGCCAGTGGATTGGAAATATAAGCCTGAGACCGCCGAGGTGCTCATGCGGGGGTAATGAGAGGAGCGAGCATGACATGAAAGGGGGATTTCGTGAGCTTCTTGTTGGGCTGCTCTTGACCGCCTTTGGTCTGGTGGGGATCTGGTATTTCCTCGATGAGGTTTTGGGCGTTCTCTTGGGGATTATTCCGTTGGTAGTGCTCCTTTTCGGCGCGTTATTGGTGATGATCGGTGTGAGTTCGATGCGTGAGAAGAGCGAGGAGTTCGAGAACTGGGAAGCAGAGAGCGGCGAAGAAGGGAGTGAATAAACGCAGTGGGAGCGATAAAACCAACGTATATCAAGAGCCTGGCGAAGCAATTGCTGAAGCACGTGCCGGACTTCACCGACGATTTTGAGCTTAATAAGCAGCTTGTTGATGAGTACACTAACATCAGCAGCAAAGCGGTGCGGAACAGAGTAGCAGGATATATAACGCATAAGAAAGTAAAAGAGAGCAAGGTGGTGTGAGTAAGTGAGTGCGATGGTGAAGATAGCGGGTGTGTATCCTGCGCTCATCACCCCGTTTACGAAGACGGATAGCGTAGACGAGAGCGGCTTACGACGGCTTGTGGAGTTCACGATCGAGGGCGGTGTCTCGGGCATCGTTCCCTGTGGCACGACCGGCGAATCGGCCACGCTTTCGCATGAAGAGCATAAGAACGTGATCGAAGTGGTAATTGATGCCTCGACGGTACCCGTGGTTGCCGGCACGGGCTCAAACAACACGCACGAGGCGGTCGAGCTCACGAAGCACGCTGCGGACGTCGGTGCGGCTGCCTGTCTGCTCATCACCCCGTATTACAATAAACCGAACGTGAAGGGCTTGAAGGCGCATTTCAAGCGAATCGGCGATGCGGTTGATATCCCCCTCATTCTCTACAATATCCCCTCACGTACGGGCCAGAACATCAGCGCCCAAACGCAGATCGAGCTTGCAGCCGAGGTGCCGAACCTGAAGGCGGTAAAGGAGGCCTCGGGTGATCTGAAGCAGGTCGGCACGATCATCCAGATGGCTGCGGAGCGAGGGCTGGACTACGCGGTGATGGCCGGTGACGATTTCCTCACGCTACCGATCATGAGTTTGGGCGGCAAGGGCGTGATCTCCGTCGCGGCGAACATTGCACCGAAAGCGATGAGCGAGATGGTACACGCGATGTTCAATGCCGATCTTGAGAAAGCGCAGGAGATTTGCCTCAGGCTCTATCCGCTCTTTGACGCGATGTTCCTGGAGACCAACCCCATACCGGTGAAGAAGGCGGCGGAACTGATGGGGCTGCCCGCTGGTAACGTGCGGCTGCCGCTTGCGCCGCTGAGCGAGAGCAACGTGGAGAAGTTGCGCGCCGTACTGAAGGGATTGGGGATGGTTTGACCCTGACTTAACGGGTAACGGATACAGATCCCAGGCAAGAATATATGTTTATTAGGTAAAAGCTTATAGGTTAGATTAATAGGCTACTGGATACTCTTGTGAAAGGAGGGGAACATATGGCCTGGAAGCAAGTTCATCAGGCATCTTGGATATATGAAGTACTCCGGATAAAATCTTGTTCTAGATTAGAAAATGAGCACTCTCAGTTGTTCACTGTAAAGCGCAATTGGAGTTTTCCATCTCCTGGGAAAAAAGCAGCCAGTCCTAGAATCGCTCGAAGGCTTTCGCTGTTCCGTATCATACAAAGGTAAATATATTCATTGTTGAGGTCAGAAAATGTCTGAAACAAATAGAATAGAGGATAAAACTCCTCAATTGTATGACGAAGAAGAAGTTCAAGAATGGTTTGAATCCCAGGAGGAAATCACTCAACCGAAATCTGCACCAACAGAACTTAGCATTGAGGAAAAGTACGCCAGAACTCAATTGCGGATTGTAAGAACTACGATGGATTTCTCCTTGCATAATCTTCGACAATCACTAGATGATAGCTCGTACATAAATCTCTCACCGACATATCAACGTCGGCATAGGTGGGACATAAAAAAGAGATCGCAATTAATCGAATCCTTTTTGATGAATATTCCGATACCACCGATCTTTCTCTTTGAGAATGACTATAATCGGTATGAGGTAATGGACGGCCGTCAGCGATTACAATCAATTAAGGACTTCTTGAACAATCTTTTTGCTCTTCGAGGACTAGACTTTTGGAAAGAGTTAGAAGGACTCCGCTTCAAGGAGCTGCCTTCGACTATACAAAGAGGACTACTCCGAAGAACACTTTCAGCAGTTGTGCTACTTGCAGAAACTACTCAACCAGATGATTCAGAGATCGATGTCCGGATGATTTTGTTTAAGCGGCTAAATACTGGTGGAATCCAGTTGAATCCTCAAGAGCTTAGAAACGCTCTTTATCCCTGTCCTTTTAATGATCTGTTAATTAGTGTATCTCGATCAGATCTTTTTTGCGATATATGGCGAATTCCACGCTACACGCCTGATGAAGAAGATTCCCCGCAGAGGGAACTCACTCAAAATACCCTTTACAAGAGCATGGCCGATTGTGAGTTAGTTTTAAGATTCTTTGCCATAAGAGAGACCCTTGAATTGGATCTGAAGGGTTCTCTGAGAAGATTGATGGATCAATGCATGATCAGGCATTTCAAGGATACTGAAGACGAAGTCAGAAAGTTAAAGCAGCTTTACCAATTTTGTTTAGAGAAATTATATCGGACTTTCGATAATCAGCCATTTATGCTCCCAAAGATGAGTAGACCAAGTCGTCCACTGTACGATGCTCTAATGGTTGCCATGAGCCGTAATCAAGAATATGATCCTCTACCTTCAAAAACAAACATTCTTAAGCGACTGCGTGCGGCTGCAAACGATCCAGAAAAATATGAAATTCTGGTGGGTCGTGGTAATACTATCGAGGCCGTCAAGGAACGCGTTACACTTGCAGAGTGGATTCTCCTTGGCTAGGGGGCAACTAACCATGGACCCAATACTACAAGAATTTAAAGCTGACCTCGATCGCATTAGAAGCCTAATGGATCTAATCAACTGTCTAAAAGCCTTCCTTGCTATTAGTCCTTCAGGGGAATGCCAAGATGATCCCTTTTTTAATAATGCGAATACTGTTTACAACCAAACAAAAAAATGCCACGCTGACACCGTTGTATTAACGGGAACAATATTGCTATATCTCGGTGGTCGGTTTGAGTTTTTCGTAAGAACGCTTTTAGAAGATCTATGCGACCGTATAGTAGCACGATGTCGGAGTTTCCAAAATCTCCCCAAAAGCATGCAGCAAAATTTGATTTTCCTTACAGCGGAAGTAATAGCAAATCCTCGCAAATATGGTCATGCGGAAAACGGTGTTAAGCATTTTGTCAATGTTCTTGCCGGAAATCTGAATGACCAGAATCCGTTGGTCGAAGTAAATAGCAAATGTCTATCTATCACAACTGAAAATATGTGGCCAGATACATTGAGCGGGCTTTTTGCACGGATAGGTGCCAAAGACCTTTGGCAACGAATCGGCGAGCAAGCTCGCATCATGGCATTTTTTGAGACTAGTGAACCGCAAAAAGCAGAACGGTTTGCGAAGGCTTTACTTAAGGATTTCATGGAAACCAGAAATAGAATTGCACATCCATCTGCTACTTTAACTTGGCCCGATACTACAAAGGTTTTGAGTTTCGTCGATTTTCTAGAAGTTTTAACGTCCGCTCTTTCGGATATTGCCACTGTTTACGAGAAAACGCTTCCAGAGAATACTCCTGCGCCGTAAAAATTCTCACTTTCGTCAAGGCACAGTTTCTTTTCTAACCCATCGCTACCAACACTAAGATCAACATCATCACATCAAATGGCGAGCGTGCATTTTAGTTCCACTGATCTCGAGTAGTTCAAGCTGAAGAATCTTCAAGCCGATGGGAGGTATTTATCCTGAAAGGGGAAAAGGCCTTCGGATGTTACCCCACTGAGAATGCTCGTAAGGGAATGAGTCCAAACAGAAGCATTT
>CAZFWT010000011.1:0-30588 GCA_964522635.1 uncultured Halobacteria archaeon
AGGATATTTAAACGTTTACTATTTTCTCCTGACTAACATTTTTATTTTTTCAAAAGTAAAAATAGTGAAGCATACAAGTTTGCCTCCACTCCACTGCATGCGCCTCGCACTTTATATACGATGCGTGCCCATGATCGGTAGGAGGTAAAGGTTGTGATCTTTAACCGAATTACCTCGCCGGGCTTGGCGCATAACTCGTACCTCGTTGGCTCACAGAATACCGCAGCGGTCATTGATCCGCGCAGGGATGGCGAGATTTACCTCGAGCTGGCCGAGCGTGAGGAGGTGCGTATCACGTACATCTTCGAGACGCATCGGAATGAGGACTACGTAGTTGGTTCAACCGAGCTGGCTGAGCACACCGGTGCAGAGATCTTCCACGGCCCGGGCCTGGAATGGGGCTACGGTACAACGCTGCATGAGGGCGCGGTGTTCCGGATCGGGCGCCTGGAGCTCACCGCACTGCACACTCCGGGTCATACCGATGAGAGCATGTCGTACGTTTTAATAGACCGATCGACAGGCACGGAGCGGATCATGGTCTTCACTGGCGATGCGCTCTTCGTCGGTGACGTGGGTCGAACGGATCTGTACGGGCCAGATGAAGCGCCGAGACTGGCGGGATTGCTCTACGAGAGCATATTTGAGAAGCTTCTCCCGCTCGGCGACGGCGTCATCCTCTGCCCCGCTCATGGTGCCGGCTCGGCCTGCGGCGGTCATATCAGCGAGCGAATTGAAAGCACGTTAGGCATCGAGCGGATGCAGAATCCCGTACTGCAGCTGCGGAATAAAGAGGAATTCATCGCGTACAAGCTTCGAGAGCATCATGAACGTCCGCCCTATTTCCGCCAGATGGAACGTTACAATCTCGAAGGCGCGCCGCGACTGGGTAGAATCTCTCTGCCACCACCCTTACCGCCGGGCGAGTTCAAGAAAGGACTGGAGCACGGCGCGATCGTGCTCGATGCCCGAACTCCAGCTGGCTTTGGCGGGGCTCATGTCAAAGGTGCGTACAACATCTGGCTGGAGGGGATACCTGCCTTTGCGGGCTGGGTCCTCTCATATGATACGCCACTGCTCCTGGTGCTCGAGTCCGGTGCCGAGCTCGAGACCGCGGTCCGCTACCTTATCCGCCTGGGATATGATCGGATCGCTGGGTATCTGTGGGGCGGCATCGTCGGGTGGTACAATGCTGGGCTTCCGGTCGAGCGTATGGTGCTCTCGACGGTGGACGAGCTGAAAAGCCGGCTTGAGAGCTGCGAGGATCTCCTCCTGCTCGACGTGCGTGACGAGAACGAATGGCGAGAAGGGCATATCAAAGACGCGCTTCATATTTACGTGGGGCAGCTTCCGAATCGGCTGCATGAAGTCCCACGTGATCGTCCGATCTCCGTTCTCTGCAGTATCGGTCACCGTGCGAGCCTGGCTGCGAGCATCCTGCTCCGCGCAGGCTATACCAATCTCTGCTGCGACGTGCTCGGCAGTATGCGCGCGTGGAACGCCAAGAAGTTCCCTGTGACACAGGAAGAGCGGGAATGAGTGCAGTGCGGCGCCCGAAGAGCACGATAACGCGGCATTACGTACGAGAAGCTCAAGGTGCGGAAACGAGGTGAAAAGAGAAGATCGATTCGGTGAATTCACGGCACCTCGAGCATGAGCTCGATCTCCTTACCGGCGAGCGCAGCAAGTGCGGCACCTAAGAACTGCTTCTTATTAGCAAGATCTGCATCGAGCGACGCGATTCGCTTTGCTGCTCGCTCACGTTCTTCCTGCGCCTGCGTGAGGTGCTCCTGCGCGGCCGAGAGCGCCCGCTCGCGCGCCTCTTTCTCCAGTCTTATCGCTGCATTCGCACAGGAAGCTTCCACTTCTGCGAGCTGTGATTTCAATCTCCGCCGTTTCTCTGCGATCGAGACGAGATCAGCTTCGAGCAGCTTATCCAGCCAGTTGAGTGCATTCTCGCGCTTACGATCCTTCAATACTGTGGGATCGCCCTCAATGAGCCCCTTTATACTGCTGAGTGATCCCGCAATATCGCCCTCAAGTGTCTGACTCGGCGATTCGAGGAGCAATGAGATCGCGTGCCGCTCGGCCTGCGCAAGCGTGAGCCGGCCCGACTCGTCCTGTTTCATAAGCAGCGTCAGCGGTTTGGAAAGCGGTGCGAAGAGCTTCTGCACGTTCGACTTGAGTTCATCCAGTTCCGCTTCCAAAGCGGATCGTTCGCGCTCGAGCGCGGTGAACCGATGCCATTCCTCACCCGCTTCCAGCGTTTGCTGCTGTTTCCGCTCAGCCTCAATTCGCTGGTTGAGCGCCGTGAGCTCGTTTTCGTGGTGACTAAGGTGCTCGCGTTCCTGCTCGCGCTCTGCACGGAGCTCCTTTATGCTCGCCGCGAGTTCAGGCACGCGCTCTAACGCCTGGAGCTGCTGCTCTTTGCCCTGTAACGGCGCGATTATCAGGTCGAGGCCGCTTCGCAGTTGATTCAGCTCACTAATGATCTCCTTGATCTCGTTAGGGAAGAGCGAGCGGACACAGTAGATATTGGTCTGCGATTTACCGAACGGGAATTCGAGTGCCGCGGTGGTCTCACGATGGAAGGCTATAATGGTGTGATAATCGGTCTGTGCTGGCAGTGTGATCTTTTCGGTTACCGACTGGAGATGCTTGACCATTTTCTTCCGGCTCGTAAACCCGATCTTCACGATACGATCCGGCACCTGCTCTGTCGAGTCCGCGGTTCCGAGCTCTGCGACATGTTGCCGGAGACGGTCACGACTCTCACGGATCGCTGTATACCCCTGCTCGGCGTTTGCACTGAGATCATCGAAGAGCGATTGCGAGACCTGCGCCAACCACGCATCGAGCTCCTCGAAGGCCACGATAGTTGGTAATGCTGTTTCCTCCCTGCCACGGAGCCGACTGAGCCACTTCACAAAGGTACTTACCGATTGCTCCCTTAAAGGTTTTCAACAGGGTCTAACCCTGTGCGATACACCTTAATACCTGTCTGTTCTGTTTATCTCATGAGCCGGAACTCGATCTGGTTTGACACAGCATCATGAACTACCACGCACTCATCGATACCCTCATGATAGAACTTTCGGCACTGGCGTTAGACCGGTACAAATTCTTCAGTGCGAACATTAAGAGCCCTCCGCTTGCTGAGCATCTGGCCAGGACCGAACTACAGCTGCCAGTGATAAAAGGCCAGGGGATTTACGAGCTCACGGCAGAGTCGCTCGTTGGACGTCTCAAGCCCGCTTTCTGTATCGCCCAATGGCTGGGCGATGAGTATCCCACCGTCCTCTGGCATCACGGGAACGCTGAGCGCCCCTTTGATTTCCGCTGGTTCAGCCATACTAGCTTCAAGCGGATTTTTCTCGGCTCGCAAGAGCCCGTTCAGGCCAACCTCATTGCGCTCGCCGCGCCCTTTCACCGGCGCTCGCTGAAAGCCTACGCAGAGCATCTGCACGATTTGACGAAGTTCACGGCCATGCTCGCCGTCTCAGCTACACTTGTTGAAGATCTTACGGGCTACTTCAAACTGAGGACGGACAACCGCGTGATGGTGACCGGTATAAGCCTGGGCGGCTGGGTCGCGAATATCCACCGCGCGTTTTACAATACCGCCGATACCTATGTGCCATTGCTCGCAGGTGCGGCGCTTGGAGACATCTTCACGAGGTCTGTTTACCGAAAGCTGACCGGGCGTCTCGCGCGCGAGAGCCCAGAAGAACTGAGAGCGGTGCTCAACTTCGAGCGGGAGTTCGCACGAATACAAGCGAATAACGTATTCCCATTACTGGCACGGCACGATCAAATCATCCGTTTTGATCGTCAACGGCTCTGCTATGGCAACCGGCGGATCATGACGCTGGAGAAAGGACATCTCACCGCCTCACTGGCACGTAAGGAGCTCAGGGGGCACATTCTCCGACAGTTAGAACGTCTCACGCATGCATAGCATACTAAAAATCCAAATTCTGTTCCACGTTCAGGCATGAAAGAGGGCGTTGATCGTAAACCGCGCCCATCTGGCTGTGGTCATTCTAGCCCTCAGCAGCCTGAGCATGCTGGTGGCATTGATCGCGCTGTTGCCTGCCGTCCTGGTCATACAGATGTGGAAGAGTCGGCGATACTGAACAAACAGTGCTCCGGTGAACTTCCAATTCGCTCGCGTTGCGTACGCTACCTATGACCGCGTTTTCACCAACCCCCGGAGGTACAACCGCACCCACGTGAATCCGATGAGTGCGCCAACGATATTCGCGGTCACCAGACCCCACCAGACCCCTACGAGTCCCCAGCCGAAGACCACGGCAAAGAGGAAAGCGAGCAGTAAGGTGAGAATGATCGTGCGTAAGAGGGTGACGAGCAGTGCGTTCACACCCTTGCCCGTACCCTGGAAGACCGCAGAAGAGAGCATACCGAACGAGATAGAGGGATAGAAGAGGCAGATGATCCTGAGGAAGAGCGTAAGATCGGGCGCGATCCGTGCGGCCGCTTCCGCTTGCGTGAAGACGGCTGCGATCTGCGGTGCAAAGACGAAGGTAGCAACGGCGATCACCGTCTCCAGGAGTAGCCCGATCTTAATGGCATAGAGATGCACGATGCTCAATCGGCTAAAGACACGCGCGCCATAGGCCGCGCCGGTGACCGGCACCACCGCAGTTGCGATCCCGATCGTGGGCAGAACGGCCATGCTCGCCACCCGCCAGCCGATCGAGTAGACCGCGACGCCGTCCGTCGTATCCACCATCACGATGATCACGTTCAGGACGAGCATAGTGAGCGACATGGAGAGCTGCATCGCAGCTGACGGCAGTCCAACGCTGAACAGATCTCTGACAATGACACGATCGCAGGAAAAATCGCGGAAGGCGAACGAGACGTAGGTGTCCCGTTTGAAAAGCAGCCAGTTGAGCATGACGAGTGAGGTGATACCGAGCGAGAGCACGGTCGCCCAGGCCGCTCCCGCGATACCGAGCCCGAGCGTATAGATGAAGATCGGGTCAAGGACGATGTTCAGGCCAGCGCCCAGCGCCATTGCGTACATCGCGCGCTTCGCATCGCCCTCGCCGCGCAGGATCGCATTCCCGACATTCGAGAAGAAGAGGAAGATGCTGCCTGCAAAGACGACCCGGCCGTACGCGACCGCCATGGACACCGTCGTGCCGGCTCCGATGCGAATAAAGATATCCTCGGCAAATACCACGAGCGGAACGGTATAGCCAGCGGCAAGGATCACCATAATAATGAGCGTATGGACCGCGACATTGTCCGCACCCGCTTTGTCCTGCGCGCCGATTCGCCGCGCCAGTGCCGAGCCTGTGCCCACGCCCAGCCCGTTGGAGAGTGCCATCGCGAAGAAGAAGAACGGGAAGACGAATCCAATACCGGCGAGCGCGTCCGCTCCGAGACCCGAGACCCAAAAAGCGTCCACGAGATTGTAGATCGTCTGGATCGCCATCGCGGCGATCATGGGCAGTGCGAGCTTCCAAATCGCTCGCTTCGGATCGCCAAGCAGGGTCTTCACGCCTTCCGTTGCATCCGTCCGTGCGCGCGCACGCGAAACACCTCGATTCGTCATAACACTCGTAACCGTGCTGGATTCGTCACCGTCGTTCGATCGGCAAAACAGTCAGCCGCTAGCTAGTCCCTACCGAGAAACGCATCCAGCTTGCGCTCGAGCTCAGGTAGCTTTTCTTTAAATACTGCGATCATTTCTGCATCTTCTTCATCGGTCATACCGCGATTGAAGAGCGTGTGAATATAGCTGCCGACGACCGTATCAACAACGCCCGCGGTATAGCTCACCATCGTTTCCCGCTTCGGCTCGATTCCTATCCGCGCCAGAAAATCCCGCTCTGCTTCTGCGATGGGGTCGAAATTCTCGAGCCATGCGCTCAATACCTCTTTCAGATTCTCTCTCACTTCGTCCGGAAGTGCCATGTTTTCTCGCCTCATAATCCTGTTGATGCTCTCTCACAATGAACAGCTCGGTGGCTCACCAGCGAACAAGGGCGGAAATTACCGTGCCACGAGACCGGCATTGCGAGGATGCTCATGAGTATAATGCAGGAAGAGAAAAGCCCGTGGGTTTCTTGCGTACACGCATCGAAAAAGGAGGGCGAAAGATATATGAAGGTGTGACCGGTAGGTAAAGAGTAACTGAGCGTGAGGAAGTGAGATGAAAGCTACTCCACCTGTTTCTAATCGAGTGCAGCAGATCCCGAAATCGGCGATCCACGAGATGACGCGACTCTCCAAAGCGGTCGATGATGTCGCGTTCTTGTCCTGGGCGAAGCCGACGGTGGACACGCCTGTGCATATCAAGGAGGCTGCAATCTCAGCGATCCAGCAGGGGTTGGTCGGCGGCTATTCCGAGAGCTCTGGCTTGCCCGAGCTACGTGAAGAGATCGCGCAGAAGCTCAGACGGGACAACGAGATCGAGGCCACCGCCTCAGAGCTCGTGGTGACCGTCGGCGCCGTAGAGGGCCTGTCAGCTGCCGTAATGGCCGCGATCGATCCGGGCGAGGAGGTCATTCTCCCCTCGCCAACCTACTCGACGCACATACAGCAGGTCGTGCTCGCTTCCGGGAAACCCGTGCTCGTGCCGACGCTCGAAGCGGATGGCTTTCGCCTCGATCTCGACGGGATCAGAAAGGCAATCACGCCGAAGACACGAGCGATCATGTACTGCTCGCCCAGTAATCCCACGGGAACCGTCTTCCCTGAGAAGCAGCTCCGCCAGATAGCGGACATCGCGCTGGAGCATAATCTCATGGTCATTACGGATGAGGCCTACGAATATTTCACCTTCGACGGACACCGCCATTTCAGCATCGCCTCGATACCCGAGCTGAAAGCCAACGCAGTGAGCTGCTTTACCTTCACGAAGACCTATGCGATGACCGGCTGGCGGATTGGCTACCTGCATGCGCACGAGCAGCTCATTCCTCAAATTACCAAGGCGCATATCCCCTTTGCCATCTGTGCGCCGGTGGTTTCGCAATATGCAGCACTCGCTGCCTTACGCGGCTCGCAGGAGTGCGTCGTGGACTTCCGCAAGCATTATCGCTCAGCGCGTGACGTGATGTGCGAGCGTCTGAATAGTCTCGATTCGGTCTTCACGTACCACAAACCCGAGGGTTCGTACCTCATGTTCCCCGAGATCCTCGTTGATGACGGTAAGGATTCGCTGGGATTCTGCAAGAAGCTCCTGCAAGAGGCCCGTGTCTCCACCACGCCTGGCATCGCCTTCGGGCCGACCGGGGAGCGTCATTTACGCTTGTCATTCTGTGTCTCGGAAGCTGAGATCCATACAGCGTTTGATCGGATGGAGATCTACTTTCACCAAGTAATCAAACCGCTTTAGCTCTTCCGCCCAAACCTCTACACTACCGCATCTCGACACGCGGCAGCCAGTCGTCATAAGGGCTCGTATCAACCTCGCCGCGTGCGTACGCAGTATGCCAGCCTTCAGGCACGGGCATTTCGGCATACAACCGCTGTCGCCATGCTTCCAGCAGCATCCGGTGTCGTCCCATGAAATCAGCCGCGCAGCAAACGCGATGTTCGGTCACGGCCGCCAGCTTATCGAGCCAGCGTTCCCCAGCTTTTGAGCGCATCACGTGGTGGTCGAGAACAAGAGTGTCAATTTCGTGCGCGAGTCGAACGGCATTGACCCACGCTAATTTCCGCTGTTTCTGTGCCAGGTGCGGGAGATAAAGTGGCGGGCCAGACGCAAACACGACCGTTGGCTGCCATGCGAGGATACGGGTGACCGCCTCTTCATCGAGCAGCTGGATATCCGAAGCGTGCACGAATACGTCCTTCCCATCTACGATCCTCGTCATCATCACCATTCCGCCGCCCTCGCCGCGGCAGCCGTGCGGAACGGACGGGGAGAAGCTCAGGCAGCCGTCATGCAGTTCCTCGGCGATCATGAATTCGCCGTCCAGCAGCTCGTGGAGCGCACTTATTCGGCTTTTCATGTTACGGGAAAGCCCCAGAGGCCCTTTCGCCCAGAACCTGAGCGTTTGACCCCGATTCTGGCATACTACAGCCGCATCCTGCGCGGCGAGCTGATAGGGATTCGCATCGATCAACGGAACATGGTCGCCATGGAGATGGCTGAGCACAACGTCCGTCGCATCTGCGAAGGCCGCGAGAATCTTCTGACGCACGGTCACGCCGACGGCGACCTGTAAGGGGTGGGGCAGCAGCCCATGACGGGTGTAGCCAAGCGCAACGCCGGGGTCAATAAGAATCTTCCGATCCCGTACCTCGACGATGCAACTGAGGCCGCGAACGCCCAGCGATTCAGTGCCCAGTATCTCTATCCGCATGAGAACGCTCCCCCGGGGACTTAAGCATGTAGCTATCTTCCAGACCCTCCTGTTGCACTATTCGCCGCACTTCCGCGACCATGCGCTGTAAGATCTCGCCCGCCTTCCCTACCAAACGACAATCTGAGATGAGCTCAGTGAATAGGGTTGGCTCGGGATTCACCTCAATGACCCTCGCGCCTGCCTTCCTGGCGATGAACGGTAAGCTTGCTGCTGGCTGGACAATGGCTGAGGTGCCGATCACGAGCATCGCATCGCAGGTGCTTGCTGCTGATTCCGCACGGAATAGCGTATCTGTGGGAATGGGCTCGCCGAAGAAGACGACATCGGGCTTCAAGAGGCCGCCACAGGTGCAGCGCAACGGCACGAGATCGAACATGAGTTCGTCCGTCTCAAAACTTCTCGCACAGTCCAGACAGACGAATTGCCGGAAGCTCCCGTGGAATTCGATGACGTTTGAACTCCCGGCTCGCTGGTGCATGCTATCTATATTCTGTGTAATGATACAGCGCAATTTCCCCAGATGCTCGAGCTCCGCGAGTGCGTGGTGCGCTGCGTTTGGTTCTGCCGCGGAAACCGTGGTGAGCATCTCCTTCAGCAGGATCCAGGCCTTCTCAGGATTGCTGCGAAACGTGTTAATGTGCGCATACTCTGCGGGATCATACTTCTCCCAGAGCCCACCCCTGCCTCGAAATGGCGCGATGCCGCTTTCCACCGAGATACCCGCTCCGGTGAAGGCAACCACACGGCTCGCTTTAGCGATCGTACGTGCGGCGAGCGTGAGCGTTTCCTCACGAGCCATTGTTCGTAACTGAATTATTATGCTGCTACCATAAAGAGTAACTAACATAAGCAATGAGACGCGAATCTACGCGTTTTGCCGCTGACAGGGAGCTATCGTTATCGTAATCATGGGTGACGCGAAAGGGCGGAAACTGCTGCAGGTTGCACTTGACGTGACCGAACTGGACCGGGCGATGCAGCTCGCGAAGGAATGTGTAGCCGGAGGTGCCGACTGGCTCGAAGCGGGTACGCCACTTATCAAGAGCGAGGGCATGCACGCGATCCGAACGTTACGGGATGCGTTCCCTGGGGCGAAGATCGTCGCCGATATGAAGATCATGGATACCGGTGCGATCGAGGTAGAGATGGCGGCGAAATCAGGTGCGGCGGTCGTTTCGATCCTCGCCGCTGCGGACGACGCCACGATCCAGGACGCCGTTCGATCCGCCCGTAAATACGGTGTGGCCGTGATGGTAGACCTCATGAACGCAGCTGACCCGGTAAAACGTGCGCGGGAACTGGATGCGCTCGGCGTTGATTACCTCTGCGTGCATGTGGGGATCGATCAGCAGATGAAGGGCATGGACACGTTACAGCTCCTCGAGCAGGTGGCTGCTGCGGTATCAACCCCCTTAGCCGTTGCCGGTGGCATCGATGCGGAAGCGGCAGCCGAGGCCGTGCGGTTGGGTGCGGAGGTCATTATCGTCGGTGGTACTATTACACGGACGGCGAAGGTGGAATCAGCAACGCGACAAATTCGGGAGAGCATGGATACAGAGAGGACAGGACGAGCACGCGAGAAAATAAGCAGTGATGATGAGATTCACGCGCTCTTTGAGCAGGTGAGCACCCCGAATATATCAGACGCACTGCACCGCAAGGGCGTTATGCACGGCATACGGCCCGTGTTCGAGGGCATCAAGCTCGTCGGCAAGGCGGTCACCGTGCAGACCTTTGAAGGCGACTGGGCGAAGGTGGTTGAGGCTATTGATACAGCAAAGGAAGGCGAGGTAATCGTGGCCTACGCGGGCGCGAAGGACGTTGCGCCCTGGGGTGAGCTCGCCTCCTGGAGTTGCAAGCAGAGGGGCATCGCCGGCATCGTGATCGACGGTGCGACACGAGACGTGGATGAGATACGACGCATCCGCTTCCCGGTCTTCGCGCGCTATATCGTTCCGAATGCGGGTGAGCCGAAAGGTTTTGGTGAGCTGAACACGGAGATCACCTGCGGTGGCCAGGAGGTCAGACCGGGTGACTGGATCATCGGCGATGACAACGGCGTGGTGGTCGTGCCCAAGGAGCGTGCCTATGAGATCGCGCGGCGTGCAAAGGAAGTCTGGAAGAACGAGGAACGAGTACGAGAAGAGATAAAACGCGGTAAGACGCTTTCGCAGGTGCTGGATCTGTATTTGTGGGAGAAGAAATGACGTTTGATCTTTATTTACGGTTTCCACTCATTCATCCCGTAATGCGGCGAAGCAGAGAAGAAAGAAATCAGAAGTCCTGGGAAATAGTATGAATGAGGGAGGATCCCTCAAACATCTTCTAGAGCAGCCTCTTTACTTCCCCTCCGCATCCTTCACGTCATACTCGACGTCCACATATTCGCTCTCTGCCTTCTCCCCGGCTTCTGGTTCTGTCTTGCCCGCTGCAGCTTCCGCTTCCGCAGCTTGTCTCGCCGCTTCCTGGTAGATGACCGCAGAGACCTCATGCAGTGCTTTCGTCAGCTCGTCCACATCCGTCTTGATCTTCGTGATATCTGTGCCCTTTAAGGACTCTTTTAGCGTATCCTTCGCGCGCTCGACCTTCTCCCGCTGGTCTGCTGCTATCTTCTCACCGAGCTCCTCGATCGTCTTCTCCGTGGTGTAAACGAGCGAATCCGCCTGATTCCGAAGCTCTATCTCCTCTTTCCGCTTCCGGTCATCTTCACCGTACCGCTCCGCCTCTTTCACCATCTCGTCTATCTGCTCCTTTGGCAGTTTCGTTGACGCGGTTATTCTGATCGAAGCCTCCTTACCCGTCCCCAAATCCTTCGCGGTGACGTTTAAAATACCGTTCGCGTCGATATCGAAGGTTACTTCGATCTGGGGAATACCTCGCGGTGCGGGCAGAATACCATCCAGATGGAACCGTCCCAGCGAGGTATTGTCAGCAGCCATTGGCCGCTCGCCCTGCGTGACATGGATCTCGACGCTCGTCTGGCTATCCGCAGCGGTTGTGAATATCTGCGATCTCTTCGTCGGGACCGTCGTGTTCCGCGCGATCAAGGATGTGGCAACACCACCAAGTGTCTCCACACTGAGCGTCAATGGTGTCACGTCGAGCAGAACGATCTCCTCCTTCACCTGCCCTGCGAGGATGCCCGCCTGGATCGCTGCGCCGAGCGCAACGGACTGCATGGGATCAACGCCGCCCTCCACCTTCTTGCCGAGAATGCGCTCGAATCGCTCTTTCACGATCGGCATACGCGTTGGCCCGCCGATGAGGATGATCCTGTCGATCTCAGCCGCAGAGAGTTTCGCATCTTTCAGGGCCTGTCGTACCGGCGCGTCCACCCGTCTCAGGGTCGGCTCGGCTAATTCCTCTAATTTCGCACGTGTCAGGGTCTCTTCCAAATGCCGCGGCTCACCATCCTTTACCGCAATAAAGGGGAGATTGATGCTCGTCGAGATCGAAGAGGAGAGCTCAATCTTCGCTCGCTCCGCTTCGTCCCGTATGCGCTGTAATGCCGTTAAATCAGCTCGTAAATCGACACCCTCCTTCAGTTTAAAGCCCTCAACCAGCCAGTTGACGACGGCAGCATCGATATCAGTGCCACCGAGCTGCGTATCCCCGTTCGTGGCAAGCACCTCGAAGACGCCTTCGCCTATCTCCATGATCGTGACATCGAATGTGCCGCCTCCAAAATCAAGGACTACAACCTTATATTCGCCCTTTTTGCCGAGCCCGTAAGCCATGGCAGCCGCCGTGGGCTCATTTATTATCCGTTTCACCTCAAACCCGGCAATTTCGCCGGCGTCCTTCGTCGCCTGCCGCTGATTATCATCGAAATAGGCCGGCACGGTGATCACCGCCGCATTGATCTTCTCACCCAGATACGCCTCCGCGTCCGTCTTGATCTTCTGCAGCACCATCGCGGAGATCTCTTGCGGCGTAAACTCCTTGTTCACGGTCTTCACGTAAATCTTCTCTGCCGTGCCCATCTTCCGCTTCACTTCGCGCACCGTGCCCTCTGGATTAACGACTGCCTGTCGCTTCGCTGCTACACCGACCAGCCGCTGTTTGTCCTTAGTAAAGGCAACGACCGAAGGAAACATCTTCCCACCGTAGGCGCTGCCCTCGGCACTCGGTATAATTTTCACGTCGCCGCCTGCACCTACGAATGCCGCTTCTGAGTTCGTTGTTCCGAGATCTATGCCAATAATCCTTTCCATTTCACAAAACCCCTTCTTATCCTTGCATCCTTACCCTGTATAAAAAAAGCTGATCTAACGTCTAAGAAAAAAAAAGGAAAAAAAAGGAAAGAGGAAAAAAAAGGTTAGTACTCCTCTCCCATGCCACCCATGCCACCTGGCGGCATTCCGCCACCACCGGCCGGCATTCTCTCTCTGCTCGATGCGATTACATCGTCGATTCGCAGAATCATCACTGCCGATTCCGTGCCCGAGCTGATCGCCTGGGTCTTCACACGGAGTGGCTCGATCACACCGGCCTTCTTCATATCGGTTGGCTCGCCCTTGAAGACGTCCAAGCCCGCGGTCTTCTCGCCTCGCTCGTGTGCCGAGCGTAATGCAACGAGCATGTCAATCGGGTCAAGACCAGCGTTCTCGGCTAGTGCCCGTGGAATCACCTCGACGGCATCGGCAAACGCCTGGATGGCCAGTTGCTCGCGACCGCCAACGCTTGCCGCATAGTCGCGCAGCCTGAGCGCCAGCTCGATCTCCGCAGCACCGCCGCCCGCAACGTACTTGCCATCCTCCATCGCGACCGCAACGACACGCAGCGCATCGTTCATTCCGCGCTCCAGCTCGTCAACCACGTGCTCGGTTCCGCCACGCAGTAAGATTGAGACTGCTTTCGGGTTCTGGCACTCCTCAACGAAGATCATCTCCTCACCGCCGATCTTCCGCTCATCTACCAGACCGGCTTTGCCGAGATCCTCAGGTCGCACCTCTTCCAGGCTCGTCAGGATCTTGCCGCCGGTTGCGCTCGCCAGCTTCTTCATATCGCTCTCCTTCACGCGCCGTACCGTAAAGACTCCTTTCTTCGCCAGATAGTGCTGCGCGAGGTCGTCAATGCCCTTCTGGCAGAAGAGCACGTTCGCACCGCTCGCCGTCACCGTCTCGACCATCTCCTTCAGCATCTTCTCCTCTTCCTCGAGGAACGACTTCAGCTGCTCCGGCGCGGTGATCTCGATCTTCGCATCCACCTCGGTCTTCTCGATTTCCAGCGCGGAATTGACCAGCGCGATCTTCGCGTTCTTCACGGTCTTCGGCATGCCGGGGTGCACGCGCTCCTTGTCCACAATCATGCCTGAGATCAGAGTGGTATCTTCGGTACTGCCACCGGTCTTCTTCTCCAGCTTGATATGGTCAATGTCGATCTTCTTTTCGCCCTTCTCCGCGATCATCTTCACCGCGTCAACGGCGAGATCAGTCAGCATCTCGCGTGCCGTGCCCGCGCCCTTGCCGGTCATTGACGTGAGGGCGATATTCCTCAGCGTTTTCGTATCTCCCGGCGAGATCGTCTCCGCTATGCCTTCAAGAATATCGTAGGCCTTCTCTGCGGCTAAACGATATCCGGCTGCGATCAGCGTCGGGTGCACTTCCTGCTCCAGAAGATCCTCGGCGCGCTTGAGCAGCTCGCCTGCGAGGATAACCGCGCTCGTCGTGCCATCGCCAACCTCTTCGTCCTGCGTCTTTGCGATCTCGACCATCATCTTCGCTGCCGGATGCTCGATGTCCATCTCCTTCAGGATCGTCGCCCCATCGTTCGTGATCACCACGTCGCCCATCGAGTCAACGAGCATCTTGTCCATCCCCTTTGGCCCGAGGGTGGACTTGACGGCGTTCGCAATGGTCTTCGCTGCCATAATGTTCCTGCTCTGCGCGTCTCTGCCTCGTGTTCGCTCACTACCTTCTCGTAACACCAATATCGGTGTACCACCTAATTGTGCCATGTTGATATTGTCACCTACAGTTAAGAGTGTATGTCAGTAGTTCTATTTAAATGTTATTCGTCTTTATATGCCCGCGCCCCTACTCTTTCTTAATCGTACAATGATGGAGCGGCCGGACGAGCGCATCGTTTTCAAGGCAGTCAAAGCGCTGAACAAGCACTTACCCGCGGAACGCAAGACCCTGCTTGCCTTGCTGCGCGAAGAGAAGCCCGCTGTGCGAGCGCGAGACGGCTCGCTACACCGGATCTTGCGGCGCGAGCTGGAGGAGCTCGCGACACTGGTGTCTGAGGCTGAGCAGCGGAATTTACGGCTCCCGATCTACATCGAGCTCACTTCTGATTATGGTCGCGGTTTCGCGCGGGTGCATGGCGCGCTGGACTGCGAAGTCGTTCGGCGCGTATTGGGTACGGCGAAGGAGGGTGAAGGTGGCGAGACGCTCTTCATCAATCGGGACGACGTGCGGCGATTACGACGGCGATTGCCAACGGCGACCGAGTACGCCTTCTTTTATACGCTGTAGCCTCGAAATTCATCCTCCAGCTATATATGCTTTGCGGACTAACCTAGAAGGGAGAAAATGGATGAAGACGTCGTATCGCTGCGTGAATATCTCTATTCGCTCAGATATTACCTCTTATTCGTCTGTATTCTCTTTGCTGTTGCGGTGGGCCTCGGCTATCTGGAATTCTTCAGTGAGATCTTTAGTGAATCACTGGCATGGCTGCAGCAGTTGAGCGAGGGCATCGAGGATCTCACTGAGCTCTACTCATCGTGGGTCATCTTCTTGATGTTCTTTGTCGTGATCTTCCTGAATAACGCCTTTACCTGCTTTCTCAATATCCTCACAGGACCCCTTTTGGGGATCTTCCCAATCTTTTCCACGCTCATCAATGGCGGGTTACTCGGGTGGCTGGCACATGAAGAGGGCTTAATCGTCTTTCTCGCCATCGTGCCTCACGGCATGTTTGAGCTCCCTGCATACTTCATTAGCCTCGCGATCGGCTTGCGTCTGGCACGCGAGGCGTTGAGGCCGAAAGGATCGCGGCGGTTGAAAGTGAAGTTTGGCGAGGGACTGCGCGTCTACCTGCGGTTGATTCTCCCGCTCCTCTTTGTTGCGGCGCTTGTCGAATCTGCCTTGATCGTCATCGGCATACTTCTGATGCCTTAAGATCCATGAAATTACGAGACGGGCTCTACTGGTATCGGGAACGAGGCTTCTTCGACGCTAATACCTTTGTGATCCGCGACGAGCGAACGATACTGATTGACCCGGGCCTGGGCACGTATCTCAGGCCGCGGCTGCTCGCGATGCGCGATGACGGTATCGAGCCTTCGGACATTGACCTTATCGCGGTGACGCATCTACATCCTGATCACTGCGGGGCAACGGCCGCGCTCAAGGCGGTTACCGGCGCGAAGGTAGCGCTACATCCGGTGCAGGTCGACTATTTCGAAGCGATGGATGAGGGCTCCCAGGACTACCTTGGCGTGGGGATCGAGCAGAAATTCTCTGCTGACCTGCTGCTTGAAGAACGTCTGAGTTTGGGCGCGCTCGAGCTCGAAATCGTAGAAACGCCAGGCCATTCGCCGTGCAGTATCTGCTTCTACGCCCCCGCGCGGAAGTTTTTGATCTGCGGCGATCTGCTCTTTGAGCAGGGTGTGGGGCGTACTGATTTGCCATTTGGCGATACGGGAGCGCTGAAAGCATCGATTGAACAGATCTCGCGGCTGGATACCGAGCTCCTGCTGCCCGGGCATGGTAAGGTACTTATCGGTTACGAGCGGGTACAGCGGAATTACGAGTTTGTGAAGCGCCTTTTCTCCGCTTTCGTATAGCATAGCAAGCAAGACGTCCAGGAGTTCACGCGCTACCAAACGCGTCCTCATCTATACCGTATCTATATAATAAATAGAGGCTGGGACTGGGTGCGGGTTGACGTTTTTTAGTCGCTGGCGGACAACCATGGCTCTTCGCTGTTACCTTACCGTGCCGCTAAAGGATCTCCTCCAGATCCTCCAGGAAGTACTGTATCGTCTCTTCATCCGCATGCGGCATGATCACGAGCCGCAGAGCTCTGGGGCTTCGCGTTATCGATACGCGCCATCGCCGCTCTTCCAGCGCTTTCTTCACGCGCTCTAAATCGTCCTCCGGTAAGTTTAAGGTCACGACGTTCATCACTGGCTCGATGACGGGGAAGATGCTAAGCCGCTTTGTTCCGCGTATCAGCAACCTCGTGAGGCGCATGCATTCGTGCACAATTTCTTGCAGCCCCTCTCGACCGAGACATTTGAGCACGGCGTACGTCGCTGCAGTTGAGGCGCCGCTCCTCGTGCCCACGAGCGAGTACTGCTGCTTCGTGCTCAGATACGGCGTTTCCACTACCAACTCATTCAGGAACGTCGGATCGCGGAACAGGAGGCAGCCCGCGCCGAGTGTGCTCAAGCCCATCTTATGCGGGTCGACCGTGATGGCACTCACGCCGTCGAGCGCGAAGTCGAATTCATAGTGCTTCTCGAGAAACGGTATCACGAACCCGCCAAAGGCCGCATCCACCAGCAGAAAGAGATCTCGTTCGCATGCGAGCGCCGAGAGCTCCTCTATCGGATCTATCTGTCCGAATTCAGTCGTTCCTGCTATCCCTACCAGCGCGATCGTGTTACGGTCAATCAGTCGTTCCACCGCATTCACATCCACTTTTAGCTGCTCGTCCAGCGAAGCCTGCCGCACCTCGAGGTTCAAGAGGTCCGCAACCTTCTCGAACGAGAAATGAGCGGTTTTTGGAACCACGATGTTCATATCACGCACACCTCCTTTCCGTCTCCGGTTTCGAATCGCGCGTATGGCCTGGATATTCGATTCTGTACCCCCGGTGGAGATGTAGCCGGCCGCATCCTCTTTGCCGAGTAGCGAGCCGATCATTCGAACGACTTTCTCCTCCATCTCCTTCGTCCCGGGGAAGAGCTCGGAATCACCGAGATTCGATTCTAAGAACATCTTGTGCGCGTAGATCGCGATTTCGTGTGGATACGTGCACATAGAGCTCAAAATTCGCTCGTACGACAGGTCCATCAACTTCTTCTCCTGAAGCAGTGACTCAACCGCCTCTCTGCTCATACCTCGCTCTTCCATTTTACATACCTCTCACGATTGATGGCACGGTAAAGCTCCGGGATCAGAGATCCTACGGGAGAGCTACCGACTAAGTCTTATTCGTCCTCTGTCTACTTAAGTCTGTTAGAACTTAGAAGTTCATTGGTGGGGCAAAAAAAGGAGCAAAGCGTGATGAACGACTATCCTGAAACGGTGCGGATAATTGCGGAAGCGCTGTGCGTACGAAAAGAGCCCGTGGGCGTTACGTACACGGACGAACCGCCGGCTGTGGAGCCCGAGCCGGGGAGCTACACGGTCTGTGGTGCGATACTGAGGGCAGCGGACGGCGCGGTCATTATGCTCACTGAAGATCGCTGCGCCTGCTCAGGCGGCAGAAGCCATATCGGCCTGACCCAGCGGAGCACGATACCGTGGCAGCTGCTCGTGGAGGGTGAGAAGCTCTGGTACGACGTGAAGACCGCGATTCGGTCAAGTGCGGAGACGGAGAAGTTCGCGCGTCCACCAGTAGGCCTGGCCGCGCACGTATACTTTTATCCCGTGGTGAAGAGGGTATTTCGACCTGATCTTGTGCTGCTGCTGGTCGATGCCGAGCAGGCTGCTCGACTCATTACTTTGAACCAGTTCTGGGACGGGAAGACGCCCTCGCTCGAGATGCGGGGGCCGCTCTGCTGGAGCACCGTGACCTATCCGCTTATCTCCGGGAACTTCAATCTCTCGGTTGGCGACATCAGTGCACGTCGGATGGCGCGCTGGGATTCCGATCTTATGGTTGCATCGATTCCCGTGGAGACGCTGCGAGGGATTGCCGAGGCTGTTCCACTGAGTACAGCGGGAACCGCTGAGCCGTCTGAGCAATTCCACCGAATGACTGAGAAGATGCGCTCAAAGAGCGGGCACGCAGTGAGGTAAAGTAAATTCTTACGTCGTGCTTTACCTACCGCATCAGCAATCGCGAAAGGAGCGTTCTCTTCGTCTCGCACTGCGCCGCGAAGGCACAGTGCTCACAGGGGGCATTCTCGCCCTTCTCGGGGAATAGCCCGTCCTTCACCCGTTTGACGCGTTTTGCGGTCTGCAGTGCAAGTGCACGATCACCCCTTTTGATAACGGACGTGCGAACTTCCGGCGCGCGGATATATTCCACAAAGCCGCGCTGCACCGTCGTTTCATACGCATCCTCAAGGAGCATGGCGTACGCAGCCAGCTGCATACGATCACGTTTCCACACGCTATAGACAGGGCATCTGCCGGTCTTGATGATACCGGGGATATTCTCGTCCTCGGTTCGTATCAGCTTATCCATGCTCCCGACCAGTCCTAACCGCTGCGAGATGAAGGTTCGTTCCCGCTCAAACCCGAAAGAGCGCTCCAACATCGCCAGTTCATCGTCCGATCGCAGCCGCCCGAACCATTCGCTGGTGCTGATCAGCGCCACAAAGTCCGTTTTCACACGCTCGAGAAGATCCTCGTTCACCGAGCCCAGTTCGTCCTTATAAATCCACTCGATACCGTCAACAATTTCCGCCAGCGTCTGTGCAATCGTTTCATCAGGTTTTCGATCCCTGTTCTTCGGCTCACCTTCTGGATCGCCCAAACAGAGTTTCTGCCAGTTGAAGCCCAGCTCCTTGAAAAGCACATGCTCGATAGCGCTTCGTTCGTTCACCTGCGCGTGAGCAGGCCGTTCCTTCCCCTGAGCGTCGAAATAGACCAGCCGCGGACATAAGAGGTAATGCGTCAATTCGGAGACTTTAACGAGCGTAGAGCGATCCTGCAGGACGGGCATGATCTCACACCGAATAGTTTAAATACATAAGGGGTAATAGTATAACAAGCCATAGGGGGACGTAGAGAAATGTTTGAGGCCAAGATAGATGCTAACGTGTTAAAAGAATGTATTGAGTCCATTATCGCGGTGGTTGATGAGGGAAAGTTACGCATATCAGGGGGTGGTTTCCAGCTCAGAGCGGTGGATCCCGCAAATGTGGCGATGGTCTCCTTTGAGCTGACCCGCGAGGCATTTGATGATTATCGTTTTGAGCAGGAGTCGGAAGCGGATTCGATAGAAATGGGTATCGATTTCGTCAAGCTGCACGATATCCTGGGCTTTGGCGGGCGTGAGGATGTTGCGTTGCGGCTGGACGAGCAGGCCCAGAAGTTGGTTACCAAGATGGGCAGTCTCGACTATACGATCTCGCTACTCGATCCCGGGTCGTTGCGGAAAGAGCCGAAGGTGCCGGAGCTCGATTTCCCCGTGCAGGTGGTGATTGCGAACGAGGAATTCAGACGGACGATTCGGGCTGCGGAGAAGATCGGAGACCATATCGTGCTCGGCGTCGACGGAGAGGAGTTCTACATGGAGGTCGAGGGCGAGATGGACAAGCTGCGCTTGGGCCTGAGGAAGGAGCAGTTGGTTCATTTGACGCCAGGGACGCTCCATTCGCTCTACTCGCTCGATTATATCTCGGCGATGAGCAAAGGCATGAGCCACGCGGCGAACATCACGCTCAACCTCGGCAAGGATTATCCGCTGCAGGTCGATTTCGAAGTGGCAGAGGGCAAGGGCAAGGTCAGCTATCTGCTCGCGCCACGAATCGAATCTGAATGAATAATAGATTAGATTAGTAAAGTAAGTAGGTAGGTAGAACCGACGGGCCGGGCAGGTAGTAGCAGCACAGGCCCGTCAGCGTATGATGGAGGAAGGAGTAGTAGAAGCAGCGCACCTGAGCTACTATCCGTTTCTGGCTGCGGCAACGAGTTACGTGGAAGCATCTGGCATTACGCTCGAGGATCTCATTTCCGGTGCTGCGTTAGAGCGTGCGCGCGTGCGTGGCAAGGAGCGCGTACGTGAAGCGATCCGTGCAGGAGCGATTCGCAAGCCAACGGTCATGACCAGGGGCCAAGCGGAGATTGAGCTGCTCTCGTATCCTTTCGCTCGCATTCTGGTCTCCTGTATCAACAACGCGCACCTCATTCGCCGCTTTGCACTCGCAGAGGCAAAATCCGCGTACATGACACTGAAAGAAAGGTCCGGGTCAGCGTTCGGCGGCGGCGATACCGATTTGCTCTACGAGATGGCGCGTGAATTCGAACTCCATCTCGAGCTTTCGGGAATGCCGCACGAGCACGCTCCGGTGCGGATCCCGTTCGTTGAGTATCTGCGATACACGGCGAATCTGCGTGACAAACGCTGGAAGCTGGTGAATCGTGCGCTGGAGAAGGGCCAGGTGAACCTGCGAACGAGCGAGTTTTTGCGCATGCTGCAAGAAGCGATTCACGCGCGTATACGTAAGGATCTGCCGCTTGACGTGCCTCCTGCGGTCTGCGAGTCGGTGCGGCGGTATTCGAAGGAGCTGGAAGCGGAGCTGGAAGCGTGGCGGAAGAAGTTCGGTGAGGACGAGCTCGAGACGGGCATGCGAGTAAAAGATCCGGCCAGCTTCCCACCATGTATCAAGGCCATTCTGAGCAACTTACGCGAGGGTGTTAACGTCCCGCATACCGCGCGGTTCGCGGTGACCTCGTTTCTGCTGAACGTAGGGCTAACGGTAGATGAAATAATCGAGCTCTACAAGAGCTCACCGGATTTCGATGAGGAGCGAACGCGGTATCAGGTGGTGCATATCTCGGGCGAGATGGGCAGTACCAGGTACACTGCACCCTCGTGCTCAACCATGCGGACCTACGGGAACTGCGTTGATAGTGATGATGTGTGCGAGAAGATTGGGCATCCATTGAGCTATTATAAGCTGAGGTTGAAACTAAAACGTAAGACTGAGCGGAAGGAAACATCTAAAAAAGCAGAGATAGATGAAGGGAGAAGCGAAGGCGAAGGTTAAAGACCTCGTTGAGCGATTTCGGAATAATATCGATGTTTATAAGCGATCGACGTATAACGAGACGCAGGTACGGCGAGAATTCATTGACCCATTCTTTGCAGCGCTGGGCTGGGACGTGAGCAATGCCCAGGGCTATGCGGAGCAGTACAAGGAGGTTATTCACGAAGATGCGATAAAAGTGGGCCTTTCTACCAGAGCGCCGGATTACAGCTTCAGAATTGGCGGTCAACGGAAGTTCTTTGTAGAAGCGAAGAAGCCCGCAGTGAACATAAAAGCGGACGTGAGCCCATCATACCAGTTGCGGCGGTATGCGTGGAGTGCGAAACTACCGTTGTCGATTTTAACTGATTTCGAGGAGTTATCGGTCTTTGACTGCCGGATCAAGCCCAGTCCCCAGGACAAACCCGGTGTGGGGCGAATTGCGTATTACACGTTTGAAGATTATCTCGATAGGTTCGATGAGATCTATACTATCTTTTCGAAAGAGGCGATACTCAAAGGCAGTTTTGATCGGTACGCGGAATCAACTAAGGGCAAGAAGGGCACAGCGGCAGTTGATACCGAGTTTTTGAAGGAGATCGAGAGCTGGCGCGAGTTGCTGGCTAAGAACATTGCACTGCGCAATCCGGACGTGACGATTTACGAGTTGAACTACGCGGTGCAGAAGATTATTGACCGGATCATCTTCCTGCGGATTTGCGAGGATAGAGGAATCGAGCCGTACGGGCAGTTGCAGACAAAAGCGGAATCCGGTGAGGTTTACAAGCACCTGTTAAATCACTTCAAACTTGCGGAGTCCAAATATGACAGTGGCATATTCGATTTCGAGGCGGATAGAATAACGCCCGCGTTGCATATTGATGATAAGGTCTTGAAAACGATCATAAAGCATCTGTATTATCCAGAGTCACCGTACGAATTTTCAGTGCTCGGTGTGGAAATACTGGGGAACGTCTACGAGCAATTCCTGGGTAAGGTCATCCGGCTGACTGCAGGCCATCAAGCAAAGGTGGAGACGAAGCCGGAGGTGAAAAAGGCGGGTGGTGTGTATTACACGCCCCAGTATATCGTGGAGTATATCGTTAAGAACACCGTGGGTAACCTGATTGCGGGAAAGACACCGGACGAGATTACGGAACTAAAGATTCTGGATCCTGCATGCGGCTCCGGGAGTTTCCTTATCGGGGCGTACACGTACCTGCTGATGTATCACCTTGATTGGTACACCAGTCGCCAGCCGAAGAAGCACAAGAACGCGGTGTTTCAGGTAAAAGAGAACGAATGGTACCTGACAACGGCGGAGAAGAAGCGGATTCTTTTGAACAATATTTTCGGCGTGGATATAGACCCGCAGGCGGTCGAGGTAACGAAACTGAGTTTGCTGTTGAAGGTGCTTGAGCACGAGAGCAAAGAGAGCATCGATCAGCAGGTGAAATTAGGGCTGGAAGGCATGCTGCCGAATCTTGAGGATAATATCAAGTGCGGGAATTCGCTCATCGGACCCGATTTCTACGAAACCCAGCAGACAACGCTTTTTAATGAGGATGAGATGCGTCGGATCAATGTCTTCGATTGGGATGATGACCAAAAAGGGTTCGGGAAGATTATGAAACGCGGCGGGTTCGATTGCGTTATTGGCAATCCGCCTTGGGGAGCGGACTTCGGAAAAGAAGAGCGTTCCCATCTTGTAAATCGGTATCCCATGGTTCCAACAAAGACTAAGGACAGCTACTTATATTTTCTCTTTCAAGCAATAGACTTAGTATGTGAGACAGGCTTTCTTGGTTTTATCGTTCCAAATACTTGGTTGCTGATTAACAGTGCAAAGGAGCTACGGCGTGAACTGTTATCATTAAACATTAAGGAAATCGTCGACCATGGTGACGGTGTTTTCAAGCAAGCAACCGTAGAAAGTGCAACGTTACTATTAGTGAATTCAAAGGATGAAGATAGTAAATGCAGAGCTGTACGTTTCAGAAAAGGGGCAAAAATAGTTGATCATTTAGTAGATAAACGAATCTGGTTAGAAGATGATTATTGCCGTATTATCATTGAAATGAATAAAAATGCACAAGAATTACTCAAGAAACTGTGCAATAAATCTGAGCCGTTCGAAAAACGCTGCACTATCATTTGGGGCATAAAGCCATACCAAGTTGGACATGGTATACCACCGCAAACCAGAGAAATGTTAGAGAAGCGCGTGTATCATTCTACGACAAGAGAAGGAGCAGATTGGAAGCCATTTTTAGTTGGCTCAAACGTGGATCGATACCGGTTGCATTTTCCAGGTGATCAGTTCATCAAGTATGGTAAATGGCTGATGTATCCTTCTAATGAGACGCTAATTTTGCAGCCAAAAATACTAATGCGTCAAACCAGCGACAGCATACGAGCTTGCTACGACGAGTACTGCTTTTATTGTCAGAACTCAGTGTTCATAATTCACACAAGTGAGATCAATCTAAAATTCTTGCTGGGATTGCTAAATTCAAAATGTCTGAATTTTGTTTATAAATTGGGTAATCCACAAACATCCAAAGTGTTTGCTGAAATTAAGCCACGTGTGATTAAACAACTACCTATTTATAGAGTTGATCTTACAAACCCAGCAGAAAAAGCGCAGCACGATAAACTCGTTTCTTTAGTTGAGAGCATGCTTGAACTGCAGAAGAGATATCACGATGCAAAAATGGAGCGTGACAAAGAGCTTTACGAACGACAGATCAAGATTGTGGATGCGAAGATTGATAAACTGGTTTATGAGCTGTACGGGCTGATGGAGGAAGAAGTGAAGGTAGTAGAAGGGCGTTAAGAAGGGAGAGATTTTATATGAAAAGAAGGCAGATTAAGAATAGGAAGTTACGGGTGGGATGTGATGGCTTTTGAGGAGATGATTCTATCGTCGTGGAAAGTGATAAAGGAATAAAAATAGACGGAGAAGGGTATTTACTCAATAGCGATTTAAATAAACGTTTTCCTGTTACATTTGAAGTAGAACAAATACAAACAGGAAAGATATCGGGGAAGTGCACGTTATCTGGATTCGAATACGAAGATATTCTAAGTCCGTCTCAATTAAAAGATTGCCGTTGTATTTCAGGGGAACTAACAAAAGTTAGAGTATATAATATGCAGGAGTTCATATTAGAAAATTTCCAAAAATCTTCTCTGAAGGGCGAAACAAAAAATCGCGACGAGGTGATGATTACTGATATCTTTACTTATGCTTGCAATTTTTCTGAGTATCGGTCAGAAAGGTTATTGGATTTAAAATTTTCCGCAGGAAAAGTAGAAGTCTCTTGCGAAACGATTTCTACTAACGACCAACTACTGATTAAATACGGTATTATCAATCTTGACTTGAGGCATCTTATTACTGGATGTATTGAAACGGATATAGGAAAAATAACTTTCTCAACGTGGAAAGATTACAAAGAAATTATTAAGGAAATGAAGACTTTTAAAACCCCATTATTATCGGGATTTATCAATATTACTGATGTGAATATAGGAAAATTTGGGGGATTCAATTCTTATTTCGAAACAGTAGATAACACCATTAGTAAAATTCTTAATCTTTTGTCACTGGCACAGAGCACCTACCTATCTCATTGCTTGATCTGTATTTATGCCAAAACTCCAAATTTAAAATCTCAGGACGACTACAAACTTAAAAAAATGATTATGTTAGATATTAAAACGAAGGCACCGAGTCTTGGGCAGCCGCTAATAAAAGATTGGGAGGATGTATATAAATTTATATCACTGAAAACCTTTCAGAAGTATACTGATTTAAGAGAAAAGTTCGACCTTAATATTGCCTTTGAATGGTATCTTGAATCATTAAGCCATGGAGTTCTCCAAAGTGACTATCTCTTAGCTTGTACGTGCCTTGAGCTTTTAAAAGACCGGTATAACAAGATGATCGATAATGAGTATATCATCCTTCCAAAAAAGTTATTTGATGAAAAGGGCTATAAATATTTGAAAAACAAGACGAGTGAAATGTTAAAAATAATAGGAATAAACGAAGGCTCTCCGGAGCATGAGAATATAAAGAAAGAAATTGATGAAAATTTAATAAGTATTAACAGAACTAGTTTCAAAAACAGTCTCTTAAGACTATTAGAAGATTATTACATCATTTACAACGATCTATTTCCGTATTCGTTTAGTTGGGATAATATTCCCGGAAACGATAATGAGAAACTCATAAGTTGGCTTATGGCTGATTACGATATTAGCTGGACGGAAAGTGCAAAAATCTGCAAATCGGATGACGGCAAAACTATCCGCATTTTTAAGGATAAAAACTCCGCAGAAATAATGATTGATGAGAAAAAGGAAAAAGCGACCTTAAAAATTAGCGATGGCCGAACCTGCAATATAGAAATTAAAAAGGAGAACGATAAGCTAAACTTATATTTATTTCCAAATATCAAGGTTATACCGAAAATACGTAATCAAATAATTCATAGCGGGACTCAAGAAATAGACCCCAAAGAGTTATTCGATGTCCATGCAAGATTAATCTGTCTTATTCAAAGAATTTTTCTCGCTTTGTTGGAGTACGATGGATACTTCTTGGATCAAAATGATAGTTATGTACGAAAGAAGTTTACTAATTTCATAAGAGGTGGACCTCGTGCTCTAAATGCAGAAGAAATACTACGAGGCGAGAATGGAGCGCGATAAAGAGCTTTACGAACGGAAGATAAAGATTGTTGATGCGCAGATTAATCGGCTGGTTTATGACTTGTACGGGCGGACGGAAGAGGAGATAGAGGTGGTGGAAGAGAGATGAGTATGTTTGTTAAGCCAATAAATGAAATTGAATTTGAAGATGTGAAAATATTTTGTAACGAACAGATTGAAGAGAATCGTAGATTAGAATATAAAAAGGCTTTTTCCAGTAAGGATGAGAAGAAACAGATTGCAAAAGAGATCTCGGCCTTTGCCAACACTCATGGCGGCGTTATCTTGGTCGGCGTAAATGAAAAGGACAGGAAACCAAAATTACCAATAGAGGGAATAGATTATGAAAAGGGCTTTAATGAAAAAGTAATTTCGATCGCATTGAAAAATATTTATCCCCCCGTTTTCCCAGAAACTAAGGTTTGTAGATTCGGGAATAACCTTGAAAAAGCGGTAGTGGTTATTAGAGTGCAAGAGAGCGATGAAACGCCGCACACTGTTGAAAGGACAACCGGAGTTTATGTGCGGGTGGACAGCCAAAACGAACCTCAACGTGCACCCTTTGAAGAAATTGAGTGGTTGATGAATCGGCGGAAAAAAGCTGTTGAAAATCGAGAAAGACTTTTAAGGCGAGCAGAAGAGCGATTTCATAATCAACCTACAAGAAAGGATTTTAAAGCATTTCAATGTATTTCTGTAATTCCTGTATTTCCTCATGCGCCGTTGGTTGCTCTTAAAGACTTAAGTGAAACGATAAAAGAATCTCGATCAGTATACACTAGCGATTTTCCGCCAAGAGATTCGTATAAAACAGCCCACGAGAGCATTGTCTACGAAACACAGTATAATGAGTATACTAAGGATAGTGGGCTTCTAGATTACACTGAAATAAACCAATTTGGTCTGATTTTTAGCAAACAAAGCTTGTTGAGAGATGATATGAAGAAGAAAATAGATTTATTTGAAACTTCAAAATTACTGAAAGATGTGCTCAAATACTCTCTAAAGTTTTATGAAAAAGTAGGATATTTTGGATTGATATTAATTAATTTGTCCTTGAAAGAAATAATAGGTTGGACTTTAACAACTTCAGAAAGATTATCTTATTCTGAGCGACCTACAGGTAGCCCAAACATTGATAATATTATATCATTTGAGAGAAAAGTAACTGTGTATGAGTTATCAGAACGTTTTGACGAGATAGTCAAGGACGTTTTCAACGAACTTTTATGGTCTTTCGGGGTGGATAACGATCACCAGCGAAAAGGACTAATAGATAAAATATACAAAAAATGAAGTAAAGGTATTCAGAAGAAATACCACGAGGCGAAGATGGAGCGCGATAAAGAGCCTTATGAACGGCAGATAAAATTATCGACAAGCAGATTGACAAACTGGTTTATGAGTTGTACGGGCTGACGGAAGCGGAGATAAGGGTTGTGGAAGGAGAATGACTGATCCAAATTGGTTCTATTCTGCCCTAGCGCAATCTGCAGCGGCCATAGTTGGGTTAATAGGTGCATTTGTTACAAGTAGGGTCATGATGATGGCAAGTGAAAAAAGCAGAATAGAGAATAGAATTAATGAAGTCAACGCAGAAATAAAGGAATTAGAGCGACAAAAACACACAGGTACAGCACATTACAGTAATAACGTGATTAGGGAAGAGGAGAGAATGAGGGAGATCTCCAGTAATAACGCAATAATACAAGAGCTACTGAAACAACTTAATCAAATAGTACTACCAAAAGATTTTAAATGGCTTATAATTTCTCTAATTTATTTCACTACTGTTGGAGTTATACTACCATTATGTTTACTGCCGATAACACCGGAGCAGCACCTTGTTTGGAAACCTATAGTTCTTATTTTCTTCATCACTGGTCTACTTGCAGTCTTTTTATACATTTTTATTGAAATCAAACAAATAACAAAGAAAAAAACCAATGCTTGAGCTGCAGAAGAAAAAAAACAGGAAGCGAGAACGGAACACGATAGAGCGCTTTTTGAAGGGTGGATAATGATTATGATGCATAGATTGAGGTGGGTTTATGAATTACCTGGGCTGACGCTGAAACAAGGAGGATAAAAACTATGCGAGAGTTTTATATTCAATATTATACAAAAACGCTATTGACGATTAGTGATTGGGAAGAATGGCAACAAACTCCTTTACCAGCATGGCAATTTAATTTTGGAGATACTGTAGTCGCAGTGAGGGATTACATTAAACACGAAGAGGCAAATAAACTACATCTAGGATTGGAATTTATTGTTCATACACATGCGACGAGTGAAGAAGTGGCAAAAGAGAAATCAAAGGCTTTTGTGGAAAGTATTTTAAATTTCATCAGTTTTTCAACACTGAATTCTTGTGATGCTGCAGATATTATTAATATTATAGAGAGTAAGATGGGGACAAATCTATCACCTTTCCAGCATTATCTCTATCCATTCAAGGATGATTTTGTAATCTTGCCTTCGCTGAAAATTGATATGGCTGTTTTTGGTGAAATCTGGAATAAGTATAATGAAAACAAACATCAACAAAGATTGATGAGGGCGATGTCTTGGTTTAGAAAAGGACTAAACGAGAGGGGGCTAGATGAGTTTGTTTCTTATTGGATTGGTGTAGAAATATTGAGGGATATATTAAAGAAAATTTACATCAAGGAGAATGTTACTGAAGATAAATGGATGGGTACAAAAAAGGTATTCGAAGATAAAGTTCAATGTTATAAGTTTAGCGAAATTAAAGAAGCTAGAAACAGTATTTTACATGGCTACAAAGAATTAAGTGATGAATTTGTAAAAGAAGCGGTAAAATATACACCCATATTAAGAAAAGGACTAATAGCCTGCATTAGTACGATTTTGGATATTTCAGATGAAATTTTTAATGAAATTGTTAATAAAGAAGTTCGGAGGGCTGAATTAGAACAATGGCAGATAATAAAAGGTAACTTTGAAAATTTGCCTTCAATTTTTGATGAAATAATAATAAATTATCCGAAAATAGAGGCGAAGGTAAAGGATAAAAAATTGAGTCTGGTGCGAGATGGAAAACTAAATATCACGTATAAATTTGAATACAAATTTTTCTGTGACGCTCCCAATGTTAAACTTACAATAAATGAGACCGAAGTTTGGGGAAACGAGCGTAGTGGAATTGAAAATGTGCAACTCAGAATTGATGAGGACTGATGGAAGAGATAAAAGTGGTGGAGGAAGGAAGAGATGCGATATAAATGGAAAAGATATAATTGGTGGATTTATTGCATAATTATAGACATAGCATTTTTTGTAATTTTATATCTTGTCTGCCCAACTACAGATCATGATAATGCAAGGTACATTTTAAGTGCGATCTCGCAAGGCTTGGCTGCTATACTTGCCTTGGTTTTTACGATCACGTTGGTAGTATCCCAGATGACGAGAAGATACACGGCGATGGATAAGATTATATTTAGACATGGAACTATATTTTTAATGATTATTTTTGGATTTGGGGTTGTTACGCCACTTTTAGTTCTTAAGTTTGGTCTTTGTAGGCTTGGTCTAAGTTTATCTATTGCGCTTGCGTTTTTCTGTGTCTTTTCCTTGCTTCCTTTTTTAAAAGGCGTCAATGGTGTGTTAAAATACGACATTGGGATAGAGAATCTATACGAAGAGATTCTGGAAGCAATTGAGTTAAGATATGAACCGAAGGCTAAAAACAAAATCAAAGAGTTGAATGAGCTCGGCAAAGGCGCAGTTAGAGAATATCGTGAGGGTGTAATATCAAAAATTATGCAATTTTTATCCGAAATTGGTAAAAAATCTGTTGAAAAAGAAATGGAGGATATGACCTATCGGACTGTGGACTCGTTGAATGAGCTTGGTAAGGGAGCTGCAGAGAACAACTGGAAAGATGTAACGAGGAATACAACTATATGTGGGCTAATAACAATCGGCGAGGAGAGTATTGAGAAGAGATGGAAATATGTGATATTAAGAGTCATAGGGGGAGTAATAAGTATTGGTGTAATAGCGGCCAAGAAAGGATGGAAAGGCGTGGTACGGAATGCTTCAGGTTTTTTAGAACAAGTCAGTGTAAATTTTGCATTCGCAGAAGAGGGTTTTGCGAGTGCATCAGGATTATGGATTTTGGGTGCCGCTGTAGAAAAATATTTGATTGAAATTGTTGACGATCGAATTCACGACCTCCATAAGTGGGAAAGTTCAACAAGTAATGATTTTTTTGAAAAAGCGTTTACTCGTGCAAGAGAGGATTTAATTGAGCATTATCCCGAGTTAAAAACATCTTTTGAAGAGTTTAAAAGACGCTATGATCTAAAATAAACTGAAAATACGCACCAAGAGTTCGATCCCCAATCTATAGAAAAACCACGAGCTGGACTATGCGACGTTATTCGCGAAACGGACTATTTTAGTCCATATCCTCGATAACCTTCATCAGCACCTTCTCCACATCCGCGCGGCTTTGTGCGGCCGCGGCGACAATATCTTTATAGTCTAGCGGCTTCTCGACGATGCCATGCGCGTAGTTATCCACAGTGCTGATATTCGCATAGCGCAGCCCCAACTCCGTCGCCAGTGTCGCTTCCGACGCCATGTTCATCCCGACGATGTCCGCATAAT
>CAZFWT010000012.1:0-30542 GCA_964522635.1 uncultured Halobacteria archaeon
TGGATTAACGAGTACCTAAGAGATAAGTTCTATTTGTTTTGTCAAAGACTATAATTTAGGTGCAAAGTCGCCTTAACCACATTGGTGTATCGTGCGAACCCCTGAGAATTCAGGCAAAAACCTCTTTCACTGCCGCTTCGAACCGCTCCAGACCTGTATCCACTTCTTCCTCTGTGATGACCAGTGGCGGGCAGAACCGTATGACCGAGTCACCACAGGGCAGCAGTACGATACCTTCCTTGAATCCCTCAACCACGATCCTGTCCCTGGTCTCCGGGTCTTCGGAGCCATCAGGTTTGACAATCTCGACCCCGATCATCAGACCCAGACCGCGCACATCGCCGATTACGTTATACCGCGACTGCAGCTCTCGCAGCCGCATCATCATCTGAGCGCCTAGGTGGTGCGCACGCGTTCCAAGATCTTCCTTCGCCATATAGTTCAACGCAGCAAGGGATGCAGCAGCTGCGAGCAGGTTGCCACCGAACGTGTTGGAATGGGTGCCCGGCGGCCAGTCCATGATCGAACGACTGGACATGGTTGCCCCGAGCGGAAGGCCGCCGCCCAGCGCCTTTGCCATGCACACGATATCAGCCCGCACGCCGAAGTGCTCCATGGCCATGAACCTACCGGTGCGATAGCAGCCGGACTGCACCTCGTCCACCACCAGGAACACGTCGTGGTCGTCACAGATCCGTCTGAGCTCCTGGTGGAATTCAGGTGGTGGCACGATATAGCCGCCCTCGCCCAGGATCGGCTCCACAACGATCGCTGCAGTGTCCTTCGGGCTCAGTTCTCGTTTGAATATCACGCGCTCGATCTCGCGAGCACAGGCGATACCACAGTCCGGATATTCCAGGTGGAGTGGACACCGATAGCAATACCCGTACGGGGCATGGACGACCCTGAGCGTGGGGAAGTGCTCTTTGTGCTTGATCTTTGAGCAGGTCAGTGAGAGCGCCCCGAGCGTCCGGCCGTGGAATGCACCGTAGAAGCCCACCAAGCTCTGCCTGCGGGATTTCCAGATTGCCAGTTTGATCGCGGCCTCAACCGACTCGGTGCCGCTGTTACTGAAGAAGACGCGGTCATAGCCGGTCATCTGCTGCAGTTTCTCAGCCAGTCGAACCGGCGGGTCAGCGAAGAAGGTCGAGAAATCAGCGTGGGCTATCTTTGCCAGCTGAGCCGTAACAGCCGCCGAGACCTCAGGGTTCGAGTGCCCCACGTTCATCACCGCGGTGCCCGCGCCAAAATCGATGTACGTCTTCCCGTCCACATCGGTTATGGTCGCTCCCCGAGCGCGCTCGACTACCAGCGGATATGGGCGCGTTATACATGTGGATATGATACGACAGTCACGGTGAATGATCTCCTTCGCGCGGTTGCCGAGCGGGTCTATCATGTGGTTTCTCTCGCCCCTCAATCGATCTGCGCCTTCTGGAGCTTACCGCTATAATCGATGTACACCGCTTTCACCTCGGTGAACTCTTTTATGGCGTCGGTGCCTGCTTCTCTGAACCCGTTACCCGTACCTTTCACGCCGCCAAACGAGAGATGAACCTCCGCTCCGATGGTGGAAGAGTTGATGTAGGTGATACCGGCTTCGATCTCGGTGATCGCCCTGAACGCACTGGCGATATCCCGGGTGTAGATGGAGGATGAGAGCCCATAGCGGGTAGCGTTCGCCACCTCGATGGCCTCGTCCAATCCCGATATGGTGATCAGGGAGACCACGGGCCCGAAGATCTCCTCCTGCGCGATCCGCATCTCGGAGTCCACATCGGTGAAGATGGTGGGCTGGAAGAAGTAGCCGGGCAGACCTGGGCTGGTCGCGTTACCCCCGGTCAGCAGCGTTGCACTTTCGTCCTGGCCTATCTGAATATAGTTTTCGATCTTCCGGAGCTGGCGCTCATTGATCACCGGGCCAACATCCGTTCTCGGATCAAGGCCGTTACCAAGCCGGAGCGCCAGTGTCCTTGCCAGGAGTCTCGTGGTGAACTCGTCCTTCACCGACTCGTGCACAATGACCCTGCTGGCTGCGGTACAGCGCTGTCCCGTGGTGCCGAAGGCGCCCCAGACCACGCCCTCCAGGGCGAGATCGAGATCAGCATCGTCCATAATGATAATGGGGTTCTTACCGCCCAATTCCAGTGAGACCCGTTTCATGTCCTGAGCACATTCGCCCATGATCCATTTCCCGGTCGCCAGGCTGCCGGTGAAGGAGATGGCTCGAATATCAGGGTGATGGACGAGGGCCGCGCCCACTGTCTCGCCGGGTCCGAAGACCAGGTTGATAACCCCGGGAGGCAAGCCTGCTTCCATCAATATCTCTACCAGCTTGAGGGTCAGCAACGGTGTATCACTCGCAGGTTTCATGACGATGCCATTCCCGGCAACGAGGGCTGGCATCAGTTTCCAGGCCGGGATGGCCATGGGGAAGTTCCAGGGCGTGATCACACCAATAACGCCGATGGGCTGCAGCACGGTCATGCAGAACTTGTCCTTCAATTCCGAGGTGGTAGTCTCGCCCAGCATCCGCCGCCCTTCACCGGCCGCGTACAACGTGATGTCAATGGCTTCCTGGACGTCACCTCTGGTCTCGGAGAGCACCTTCCCCATCTCCTGCGTCATCAGAACCGCGAGCTCTTCTTTCCGCTCTTCCAGTAGCCGTGCGGCCCGAAAGAGCACCATTGCCCGTTTGGGTGCCGGTATCTCGCTCCAGAGCGTGAATGCCGCCCATGCAGCGTCCACCGCACGAGCCACATCGTCGCTGCCCGCAACCTGGAATGAGGCGAGCTTATCCTGTGTCGCAGGGTTGATGTCATCGAACGTTTCATCCGTGGACGAATCAGTCCACGCTCCACCGATAAACAAGTTATATTCGCGCATTACTGCTACATACTGCATAAGGTCATATAAGTGCTTTGGTAACCGTTCACCTCGTTTCGTTAGAGGTGTTCAGTCCGGCTTCTAACCGCTAGTTGGCTCTTCGGGCTATGGAAAGAGTAGAGTCAACGAAAAGACTACATAGCCACCACATCGAGTTCAAAATCGGGCCCAGCACATAACAAGAACTTCAATCTCCACCGTCTCGCTATCTCCCTTCATCGCGCAGCCCTCAGTATCCGCGCTTGAGCAGCCCGTTTGCCCGCGAAAATTTTAACTTCTGAAAGAGAAAATTGCTATACATGCGGTTCGGGAGGTTCTCGCTCTGGTGTTGTGTCGCTTTGCTCTGCATTATTCTGCTGATGGTAGCGCAGGCGCATGTACCTATCACAGCGGGCGATAACGATGCGAT
The DNA here is from genome assembly GCA_964522635.1 of uncultured Halobacteria archaeon. Taxonomy (GTDB): domain Archaea; phylum Halobacteriota; class Syntropharchaeia; order Alkanophagales; family Methanospirareceae; genus JACGMN01. Next base: position 3,296 of record CAZFWT010000012.1, read on the forward strand.
CGAAACCCCCACGCACATTCATGACCCGCTCAAATCCTGGGCGGTCTACGCTGAGCTCCGTAACGGCGGTATTTCCAACTATTTCGAGTTCGAGATGGAGCAGGGCCAGCGGCTGCGGCTTTCACTCTTCACACCACGTGAGAGCGCCTTCACACCCGGGCTGGTGATCATGGGGCCTGGTATCGAACCGGAAGGTACTGTACCCGAGTTTGTTACCGTGCCTGTGGGGTTGGATGCGCGAGTGATAGAAGGGCAGCGCCCCGACCGGGGGAGTTACGAACCCTTCACACCCTCAGTGCTCTACGAACTCGCCGATGTCGATACCACGGTAACCGCAGCGGGCACGTACTACGTCGCCGTCTATGAGCCGACAAACGGTGGTCGATACGGGCTTGCGGTCGGTTACCGTGAGGAATTCTCGCTAATGGAATGGATACGCGTGCCTCTGGACGTGATCGGTGTGCACCGCTGGGAAGGGCAGTCCCTGGCCGTTATTCTGGCACCCTTGCTTGCTGTCGTTATTATTGGATTCGCACTCCTCTTCTGGCAGCGACGCACAGTGAACCCGCCTGGCTGGCTCGGGAGCCTTGCAGCATTTCTTTATATCGGAAGCGGTGGCATTACGCTTACGCAGATGGGCATCGCCTTGAGCCTGGCCCCCATAACCGCTGCGGTCGTCGTTACCCTTATCTTCGCCCTGATCCCTATCATCGTCGGCATGCTGCTCCTGCGGCTTGCCCTGCGCGTACATGCTCCCGTAGCGGCAAAAGAGAGGGTCGCTATAGCTATCCTTGGCATCATCGGCTTCTTCATCTGGGCAGGACTCGTGGTCGGCCCGATCATGGCGCTCCTTACGAGTATCTTACCCGGTGTGAACGCGGAAAATCAGTAGTCAGGTCAATTCGAACCCGAAGTAATACCAGGAAACGGCCAGGTCGCTCAAATTCCTTTTCGTGCCCAGCTCTGTTACCAAGCCTGGTACGGAGTCGCCGCGCTCCGGTCCGATGAGTGAATAAAGAGATAGGTACCTTTTACATACAGGAGGCACATAAGAATGTGTGGTCGTCAGGGTTCACGGTGTGTTTGCTTACGGTACCCGTCACGCCGGTCCTGTGGCTCACGAGGAACTAACCGATGGCGCTTCTTGAGTGGAGATCCAAGGAGGGTGTCTGAAAAGAGATGACCTTAATGGTGCGTGATGCAGAGGATATCTCAGAAGAATTTGAGTCCGTAAAGGAGCTGACCAAGCAGCTTCGGCAGTCCATCCCTGATTCGTTGTTCGGACCGACCGATGAGCTGGGTATCGCGGTTGAGGCCTACAAGATTGCGAAGATGCATTTCGGTCGTATCGCCGCTGAGCAGAAGCTCAAGGTGTACCTGCGAGACATCGAGACGAAGGGCAGGGATTATTCTGCAGTGTACAAGCAGAAAGCGCTGTTACGCGATATAGAAGCCGAGTGTGACAAGGGCATCGAGGCGTTGCGAAGCCTGCCTGCCGCACGATCAGAAGCGGAGCTGGAGCAGCTTGCAACCATCAAGAACCAGCTGGTTGACCTATCGGGCGCACTCTCCGATATTAACGGTGAACTCCACCTTACGGAGGCGCTCAACGAGTATGAGCGGGGCTCGTATCTCGCATCGGCATTACTTTCCAGTCGCGTGCTCCTCTACGCGGTAGATCACTTCTGCGCAGACTCCGAGGCTGATCCCGAGCAGTCGACGGACGTGGAGAAGCTGAGCTATGAAAACCTGACGAATGTGTGCGAATCTTTAAGGAGCGCAGGGGCAAAGGCGAAAGTATTCTTCTCCACCGATCTTACGATCTTCCCCTCGTCATCTGACGCGCTCTCGTTGCTCAGCGACGCGATCGAACTGCTCAGCTTGCTCAGCAATCCTAGCGAGCCTGGTAAAGAGTCACAAGACGAATAAACAGCCGCGAACGCGCTCTCGCGACTTATTTGCAGTCCTCAGTCAGTTACCTGCCTGTAACGAGCCAACGCCGCGACTCACTCACCGAGCTGCGCGAGTCGCATTCTGAATTCTTTCCGGTGCCGTTTCTCTTCATCCAAAATATGTTTCAAGACACCGACCACTTCCGCATCGTCGATGAGCTCAATATGCTGCTTGTAGCGCTCAATCGCTTCGGTCTCCAGCTCGATCTGCCGCTCCAATTGGCTTCTCAGATCGTCACCGCCGAACTCGAGCTCGCGATGCTCCATACTCGGCTTCCCGCCTCGTTTCACGATCAGATCCGCCAGCCACCACATGTGCCGCATCTCATCGACCGAGATGTCCTCGGTTACCCTGCTGGGATCGCAATGTTTGATGACGAACGAGTTCCGGACATAAATCATCGTATTCTCTATCTCACGCGCAAAATCCTCATTCAAGAGCTTGATGATCTCCGCAACGTCCGTGATTTTTTCCATGCTTCTGATAGCCCGTTCCCACACTTAATAGTTGCGGCGCCGGCGGCAGCAGCGAAGCTGCACCCACATCGGTTTTATACCCGTGAGTAATGCGCAGTTGAAACGCGATAGAGAGGGACTGCAGAACTCAAAAAACGCCACGGTCCGCCACCGCTCTCTGAAGCCAGTTGGGAAGACAAAAAAGTCACGGCTCGTGCAAGGAGCTTGACCTTTAGGTATCTTTCTCCCTGACTCCCTCCTTCTGCTGCGCGGATAGCAGTCTCACTCAGGTAATGCGAACTTGCCCTATAAAAACATCTTTAACGTCATACTACTTTTATAGACCGCCCCTTACTGTAAGCTATGAAGCAACTTGAAGAACATTTGATAATGGAAGCGCATGTGCTTGTGCATCCGATACGGTTCAGGATTGTGGAGCTCCTCAGGGAGAACCCGATGCATATCAACAGTATCAGTAAAGCGTTGGGCGAAGAGCGGCGACTCGTCTCGTATCATCTCCAGATTCTGGAGACCTACGGATATTTGAGCAGTAAATATGAGATCTCGGAGCAGGAGAAGTCAAAAGGGAAGGCTATACGGAAATTCTGGATCACTGATAAAGTGGACGAAGTGCTCGCCGAGCTCAGAGAGAAGCTGTAACCACCGGGGTCCCACCCAGCCCCCCTTCTCACATTCCGGACTGCTTCTATGCTCCACTGCGACTATCACGGTGCGAGCCTGTTTTAAAGAACAAGCAGTTCTTCTCCCCCTTATGCTGCCTGCGTGGCTTCAATTTCCGTTTCCACCGCGTGCCGCTTGATCCCAAATTACGCTGCGCCATCCTCAGGAGGCACAAGCTATATTAACGGTGAGAACCTGTATTCTGCCATTGTTCGGTCTTTTAGGTCAAATCGCCGTGCACTGAACGCGGGGAGGATTAAGATGCCACGGGAGCACTGGGGACCACGACTCGGATTTTTACTGGCTGCAATTGGATCCGCGCTGGGACTGGGGGGAATGTCTGGCGGTTCCCGTACCTCACGGGCCAGAACGGAGGCGGTGCCTTTCTCATTCCGTATATGATTTCACTCCTGCTCTTTGGATTTCCGCTGGCAATCTCGAGTTCGCCGTCGGCTTCGGGATCCTGCTGACCTACGGGAGCTATCTCGAGGAGCATGTCAGTTTGATCAGTAACGCGGGTATCATCGCACTAAGCGATCTCCTTGTCGCGTTCTCCAGTGGTCTCATGATTTTCCCGATCGTCTTTTCCTTCGGCTTTGAGCCCGCGGCGGGGGTGAGCCTGGCGTTTATCACGCTCCCCCGCATCTTTGCTCAGGGCTCTTACGGCGCGGTACTGGCTGCCATCTTCTTTCTGCTGCTCTTCTTCGCCGCCTTGACCTCAGCCATTTCACTCCTCGAGGTCGGGGTGACGGCGCTGGTGGACGAGACCGCGCTGAGCAGATTCAGAGCGACCGCGCTCTTATCCGGAATTGTGCTGGTGCTCGGATTCCCCGCTGCCCTGAGTTACTCGGGGTTGAATCTTCAGCTCTTTAACGTGCCCGTCCTTGATCTAGTAGACCAGCTCTTCGGCACACTGGGCATCAGCCTCTCTGCTCTGCTTATCGCAATCGCCGTTACCTGGTTCTTCAAGAAACGGGTAATTGAGACCGAGATGAACCTGAACGCTCGCTGGGCGATTGGTGGCCTCCTCTTCCCGCTGATCAAATACGTTATCCCCCTCATCCTGCTCCTGGTCTTCATTGCGGAAATAGCCGCTTATGTATCCTAGCGCTTCTGATTGAGCCATGAAGAGCCCGACGGTAACGATAACAAGGCAGATCACCGCCAGATAACTACTGCTACTACAATCTCGCGTACGATTCGCTTGACGGGCTTCCCGAGTGGGCGCGGGAAACGTTGCAGGAGCATGCGGAAGATCCACGGGAGTACCTCTATACGCGCGGAGCTGGAGAATGCGGAGACGCATGATCGCTACTGGAATGCGGCGCAGATGGAGATGGTGCTCCGCGGGAAGATGCACGGCTACCTGCGGATGTACTGGGGGAAGAAGATCCTCGAGTGGAGCAGCACGCCTGAGGCGGCGTTTACCACTGCGCTGTTCCTTAACGACAAATACGAGCTGGACGGACGAGATCCTAATGGCGTCACCGGTGTCGCATGGTGCTTCGGAACCCATGATCGCCCGTGGCGGGAACGTGCGATCTTCGGGAAGGTGCGGTACATGAACGCCGCGGGCCTGAAACGGAAATCTGACATGGATGCGTACGTGAAGAAGGTGGAGACACTGCGCGACACTGCCTGACCGGCAGGTACGACAGGGCGGAGAACCCGAGCATTTCTCTCATTGGCACAAGCCTGAAGGCGTGTCAGGAACGAGCAAAAAGCTACGGAAAGATGGCCAATACGAACATCACATCCGTTTTATCTCCCCGATCACGTCCTTTACCTTATCAGTCGTCCAGTAGACCCGTAGAGCTTTTCCTTTTGATTTCGGGTGCTCGGAGATCTCATGCTTGCTGTCCACGAAGCCGTATTCCTCGAGCGTATCGAGGTGGTAAGAGATAAGTCGCCGCTCTTCGCCCAGCGTCTTGCTGATCTCGCTGACATGCATCGGCCTCTTTGTAAGCAACTCCACGATCCTGAACCGTATCGGATGCACCAGCACATGTGCTTCCTTTACTAACGTATCATCCATTTTCATTATGTCCAATAGGTAGAATCTCCGTATATATATTCCTTTCTTATGTTAAGAACGTTGATATGTGATATACCTGAAGAGGAATGATAACCACTTTGTAGTGCACCGCAATTGGCCACTGCTCTCCGCGCGGCTTGGCTCTTAGTGCCCGGCAGACTACGGTATAGTACGTGTAATTCATGCGATATGGAAGTATGAGCCGCTCTTCTTCACAAACCCTTCGTCCTGGAGCTGACTGAGAGCGTGCTCCATACGCTCTGGATCTGCGCCGATGACCTGGACGAGTTCGCGTTCAGATAAGCGAGATTCGCGCGTCAGCGCTCGTAGAATAGCGCCTCGCAGCTCACGGTTCGAGCCTTTGAACGGCGTCTGCTTCTGGTAGTGTGCGCTGCGCCGATTGGGGTTTTGGTGCTGCTGCTTGAGCAGGACGCCGTAATCCATGAGCGCGTAATACCATTTTCGTGGCTCTGCAGCATCAAGCGTCTGTTCCACCAGCGGGCGGATCTCAGCATCCGCGATCTCCTCGCTTTGGTCGGCGAAGAAGAAATGGATGAAGACGGTTCGGATGTTCGTCTCGATGAACACCATGGGTTGGTTGAACGCGAAGGTGATAATGGCAGCAGCGGTGTATGGGCCGATTCCCGGGAGCTTCACGAGCTCAGCGGGCTCAGACGGGAGCGTGCCCGCGTAGACCGCAACGACCGTTTCGGCCGTTCGCTTTAGCGCAATAGCACGTCGGTTGTAGCCCAGCCCTTGCCATACCCGCAGGATCTCCTGGAGCGGTGCCTGCGCAAGCGCGTGGAAATCGGGAAACGTGCTGATGAATGCCTCGTATTTTGCGATGACGCGCTCTACCTGCGTCTGCTGAAGCATGATCTCCGAGACGAGGATGCGATATGGGTCGTTCGTCTCGCGCCAGGGAAGCTCGCGACCGTATTCGCGGAAGTGGGTATAGATGATGACCTGGAACGCATGTATGGTCTCTGTGGTGAGCTTGCGCGCCGGGATCGATTGCCCGAAGGAAGATCGAAACGAGCGTTCCGCCGCCCTGATCTCATCAGGATTCATGCTTGATAGTGCAGTTACCCCGGCTTCATTGTTATCGCTGCAACCTTATTAAATGAGACGCCACCCGCTGCCTGCAACGGTGCCAAAGCCGACATCCGACCACAGGGCGACCATAAGGATAACTAGGGGAGAAAAAGAGAGGGCTAAAATTCGTCGGTTGGGAGGTGAAAAATTCGCTCCCTCCCCTTTTCTCCCGCTAGATAGTTAGTTGTACGTGAAGCATAAAAAGCTTTCTAAAAAAGCTTCTCAACACCCTATTCCTGTGCGGTAAACCAGTTCGCCTACTTTCTCAGCCGGGCAGTCACGTGGTATACGTCTACGCGCTGGCGATGAGACTGAACAAGCCCTCAGAACGGCGAGTGAGGAACCCGCAAAAACCCGAAAGCTTTTTATGATCCGTAAGAGCATGAGTATTCCGAGAGAAAAAGAAGGGGGATAAGTCGCGTTGTGTTCGGAGGTGAAAAAATTCGACCCCTCCCGTTCCTCCCGGTATTTTAGTATATACTGCACGAGCATAAAAAGTTTTTAAAATCGTTTCTCTGACGTTCTTTTTACTACCCTTCATTTTTTCTCCACGTCCATATCATCTGCCCACTCCGTGACGTTCCCGATCCTTGTGCGGTGCCTTGAGAAGCTAACAGAGAAAGATGAAAATCGGCTATCCCTGCCTCAACTGGACCATTGGCTGCAAAGCCGCGCGAACATTCAGGCTCAAATCGTACTCGGAGGAGCGGTTGATCGACGCGGTTGCGAACAATCTCAACTGCCTCCAGAAGATTCTCGCGTTCAACGTCGAGCATGATCTCCTGTTCTTCCGGATTACTTCAGACCTCGTGCCCTTCGCCTCCCACCGTATCAATCAATTCGACTGGCAGGGCTATTTCGCGCCGCGGTTCCGTGTGATCGGGCGGTTCATCAAGGCCCAGAATATCAGGATCTCCATGCACCCCGATCAGTTCACGCTCATCAATTCGATTGACTCCGCGGTCTTCGAGCGCAGCGTCCAGGAACTGCGTTATCATACAGCCGTATTGGATCTCCTAGGGCTGGACACAACGGCAAAGATACAGCTCCACGTTGGCGGCGCGTACGGTGATAAGCCAGCGAGCATGCAGCGGTTCGTCACGCGTTACGGCGAACTCGAGGATACCATCAGAAGACGACTGGTGATCGAGAATGACGATCGACTCTACACGCTCGATGATTGCCTTCGAATATATGAAGAAACCGATATTCCGGTATTGTTTGACGTTTACCACCATGAGGTCAACAGCTCAGGGGCGTCGCTCCGGGAAGCAGTAAGCCTGGTTACGGGGACGTGGAAGCAACAGGATGGCGTGCCGATGGTGGATTACAGCTCCCAGGAGCCCGGCAGCCAGCGCAGGGGCAAGCATGCCGAAACCATCGATCTGGATCACTTCCAGCGGTTCATCGAAGAGACAGAGGGGTTCGAGTTCGATCTCATGCTCGAGATCAAGGACAAGGAAACGAGCGCATTGCAAGCGGTCGCGGTGCTGAAAGCGCTCGGAAGAATCTGAGGGCTTTCGTTTCGTCTCCCAATCCGCGCTCGAGCTAAACGCAGGGGGTGCCCGCAAATCGAGGCTGTCAAGTTAATGTGTGCTGCGTATGAAATTAAAAATTGGCACAGCAGAAAGTATATTGGAGTACGAAGCAAGCGAAGCAGGAGCACCAGATGGAAGGGCCTTCGGTATGGGCGGTTGCTGAAAAGTTGGAAGGGTTTACGGGCAAGAAGGTGACGGCTATCTCAGGTAACGCCAAAATCGAGAAGGATGGTCTCGTCGGCGCGACAATTGAGGACATCTTCCCGCGGGGCAAGAACCTCTTCATCCAGTTCCCCGATGCCGCACTCAAGATACACTTCCCCATGTACGGCAGCTATCGGATCAACGAGGCGCGTGAAGGTATGGAACCACGGCTTGCGCTTGTGTTCGACGACGAGCAGCTCAATTTCTACAACTGCTCCGTGCGCATCGTTCCCAACGACCAGATCGACGCGCAGTTTGATGAAGAGCTCGATATCGTCTCGTGCAACTGGAATGCCCGGAAGGTGATCGAGCGTGCCGCCGAGCTGAAGGATGCTTATATCTGCGATGTGCTCCTCAATCAGGAGGTCTTTGCGGGCGTGGGCAACATCATCAAGAACGAGGCGCTCTTTATGGCGAAGCTCCATCCGCTGAGCGTGGTAGGAAGTATCACGCACGAGAAGCTGATCGATGTTACCTTCAAAGCGCGGGCATTCTCACAGCTCTTTCATACAGTGCGACGGAACGAGGAGAAGCTGCAGCCGTTTCTCACCCTGTATCGGAAAAAGTGCTGTCCCATTTGTCAGGGGAAGGTTCTGCTGGAGCGCACGGGCGAGAGCGCGCGCATAAGCTTCATCTGCCCGTCCTGCCAGGTGCTGTATACCGAGTGAGCGTCGGCCCGTAACACGTGTCGCACATACTTCTTCCCGTCCTACGGCTCGTCACCGCTCATCACGAGCACGAAGAGGAGAAGCGGACAACTGCTTTTATATGCGGACGAACATATTGGGCAATGGAGGCTCGAACTTATGGCGGCCACGGCAAAATTCTGGCGATGGCAGGAGTCACGTTACAACTTAGAAGGCACGTACTGCACGAACTGCGGGAGTTACTACTTCCCGCCACGAACGGTCTGCCCGCAGTGCCGGCGCAAAGGGAGCATTGAGCTGTATAAATTCAAGGGCACGGGTGAGATCGTGACCTTCTCCACGGTCTATCAAGCGCCACTAAACCTGAACCGGCAGACACCCTACACCCTCGCGATCATTCAGCTCGATGAGGGCACGCGCATGCTCTCGGAGATCATCTGTGATCCTGAAATGATCCATATCGGCATGCGTGTGCGCGCGGTGTTCAGGAAACTGGGAGAGGAGGGTGAGCGCGGCATCATTTACTACGGGACGAAGTTCGTGCCCGCTTGAATGATCGGTTGAAGTACGATTCATAAAGCGAAGTAACGCTCCCCCAAATTTCACGCACTCTGTCTGGCACGTCGGTCAGCGACTATCTTCTCTGCGAGCCTAGGGTTAATTTCTCCTCAGCTATGTACATGAGTTGATCGCCTGCCCGCAAAATGGCGCCTTTATCTGGATTGAGTATCACACTGCTATCGCGTACAAGCCCAACGGGTATGGTGTCATATCGCTCTTTAAGCAGCGTGAGGATCTCAAAAAACGTCTTCCCTTCGAACTCCGTGGGGATGCGCTCCTGATGCAAATCCATCCCCCGGACGTTCAGCATCTCGTTCAGAAAACTCGAGATCGCGGGCACGAAAACAGATCGTGAGAGTACGAGGCCGAAGAATTCATCGGCCGATAAGGTCTGCTCCACGCCCGTCTTCTTCATCGCTTGCGCAACCTTCGGGTCTGAGACAATGCAGGTGGTATGCATAGTAGTCTTGAGTTTTTCCACCGCGATAGCGGAGAGCAACGTCTCGGTCTCATCCTTCCCGGAGATCAGTGCGAAGGCCGCCTTCTCTACATTCGCCCGCTTCAGATTCTCGTCGTCACTCGGGTCGCCCTTAATGAAGATGAGCTTCTCGTGCACCAGGGGGATATCAGCAACGTCGGCGACTACGACCACTTCCATACCCGCAGCCAGTAATTCCTTGACCGCGATCTCTAGCTTGTTATCCCAGCCACAGACGATGATATGCCCTTCCATAAAAGATCTGATGAGCTGCCGCCTTTTTAAACTTGTTTCGATCAGGATGTCGGTAATACTCGCCAAGATTAACCCTAAGATGCCAATACCACTGAGCATCACGGCGATTGAAGCGATTTTACCGATCGCAGTCCGCGCAACGATATCGCCGTAGCCCACCGTTGTCGTGGTGGTAACACTCCAGTAAAAGGCATCGAAGAGCGAGACCTGCTCGCAGAGATGGAACAGGATCGTGGCTACGATCCATAACGAGGCAAGATAGACGCCCGCATAAATCAGGATGCGTCGTTCTCGAACGCGCCATGAGATGGCCCTAAGAAACCGTAGCAACAGTTGAAACATGGTAACGTGGTTCTTTTCTGTGGTAGACATGGAGCAGGCGTGATCTGAGGCACGTCAGCCCGCGAGCACAGGACCCCCATGAGAACATCTCTTTCTGTATTAAATAAGCTAGCCTGCAGGATGTTTCACGGTTGCATGCAGGCTCGAGCTCGTCCTGATGCGTGACCGCTAAACAGGTTAGAGCGTTGATGCGGTGATTGAGCAGCCGAAGTTCGTCGTATCGAAAGTATCTTATTGATTGCAACTCCTTTGTATATTCTAGCAGAGGGGGTGAATAGGTATGCAGGAAACGGAATTTAAAGCCCTGGTTGCCAAATTTGAGGAGGCTGAGAAGGCGTTTAAGGAGCTCCAGCAGCCGTTTGAAGCGATGAAGCAGGCGTTTCAGGACTTGCTGAAGCCGTTCAAAGAAGCGGAGAAAGTGTTTGAGGAGCAAATTAAGCCCATAGGCGATGAGGAAAAACGATTTAAGGACTGGATAAAACCATCGGAAGAGACAGAGCGCGTCTTCAAAGAGCTCCTCAAACCGTTTGGCGATACAAAGGAGGCGTTTGAAGAGTGGATCAAGCCGCTCGAAGAGGGGAACGAATTGCTGCGGCGCGCCTTTGAGCGGATAACGGAGGGCGAGAAAATGATGCGGGCAGCCTTCGATAAGCTCGAAGAGGCGTCTGAAAAGAAGAAAAAGTAAGTGTGACGGTGATCTGTGAACCCGCGGCGTTGAAGGGTGTTTCAGACGCCTCCGGCGCAGCTAGTGGAACATCTCACGCAATTTTATGACGGCCTCGCGACCCTTGAACGTGGGCGTCGTTATCGTGATCTTTCCCGTCCGCTGATCCATCTCAAACAGCTGTTTATCTCGCGACTGCAGCAGGTGGATTACCCGTCGTATGCACCATTCAAGGTTCAAGGTCACGTCCGGCTTAGGGTGTAATCCGGGACATAAGACGACCGAGCCATCTTTCTGGAAGATGAAGTGATAGCACTCTTTACCCTACTGATGGCTTTATATATTTTCGTTCTCACTTCTTCCGTATGAACGATGCAAGAATCGCGCCGTTTTTGGCGAACTATCCGAAGGCGAACACTCGGCGGACGTATCAGGCGGCTATTTTTGATTTCCTGGATGGCATCTACGGCCGGCAGCGAGTGACGAGGCAGGTGAACAGCGCGGAGAAGGAGAAGTATGTGCAGCTGGCCGATCAGTATTTCAAGGAGGACAGAAATCGCTTTGAGGATCTCATGGGCTATACGATCGCACAGGCCGACCGGTCGCCGATAGCTGCGAAGGCGAAGATCGCGGGCGTCAAGGAGTGGCTGACCTTTCATGACGTCGAATTCTCGCCGAAGGAGATACGGCAACTTAGGCAGAAGAAACCGAAGGGCAATACCGGGCGGACTGCGGAGCGTGACATCAACGCGCCGATGCTGAAACAGATCCTCACGCACATGGATACAAAGGGCCGGGCGCTTGTCCTGGTATTGGCGAGCTCGGGCATGCGGATAGGCGAGGCGACCGCGGTCGATCTCAGTGACGTCAATCTGGAGAGCACACCGGTCACGATCGTGGTGCGCGGCGAGACTACGAAGACCGGCGATCAGCGGACCGTCTTCATATCGACGGAAGCGAAGGAGGCCGTGATCGAGTGGCTTAAGGTGCGTGCGCGTTATCTGGAATCCGCACAGGACAGAAATAAAGGGCTCGTGGAGGGCGGACATGCGGGAAAGAAGGCGATTGAAGATACCCGGCTCTTTCCGTTCACGGACGGCAACGCACGCGGCATGTGGGGTAATGCGTTAACGAAGGCGGGTTTATGGTCGGTCGATCGCACTACAGGGCAGGGGCAGGTCAAGATTCATGGGCTCCGGAGGTTCTTTAGATCGCAGCTCGCGCTCACCTGTCCGATCGATATTGTAGAAGCATTAATGGGCCACGAGGGGTATCTTACGTCCGCGTACAGGCGCTTTTCGTTAGCACAGATGGGCGAGTATTACCAGAAGGCCGAGCATCACGTGACCGTGACAGGCGGTGGCAATCTTAAGGAGATGAACGACCAGCTCCAGGATACCCGGGCCGCGATGACCGGTTATAAGACAATCGCCGAAGAGCAGGCAGAAGAACTCGCAGCGTTGAGACGCGAAGTCTGCGCGCTGAAGGAGCAGGGCGAGCTTCACGGCAAGATGTACTTAGAGCTGCTGGATATTATCAACCATCAGGCGCAAATATCGCAAAGGCTTTTATCAGTCGTCGAGGCTGAGGAGAAGAGCGGGGCGGAACAAAAAAAGCAGAAGACGTGAAGGCGTAACACCCGATTATACAAAGCGGACAATTACTGATCATCGAGGCCTCGGAATCCGGGCGATATCGCCACCTGCAGGAACGGAATTTGTGTACAAAGCGATAAACGAGTGTTACGCAGAGCGGCCGGTTATCACGCTGTCATAAATGCTGATATATGCAAAGATAGTATGCCTTTATATAGTGAGGTTACCTTTGTGTTGTTACGGGTGTGAAGCGACGCACCCGGAAGGAGGCAAAAGGAGATGGATCTAGGCGAGTTCTTGGATAAGTACGGGGATTATTTGTCGTCCGGTGACTCGGACCTGCGAGTACTGGGCGAAAAACTGGGGGAGCTCCTGACGCGGCGGCGGCTACATAAGAAAAATTGACGGCGAAAGTCAAGGGGGGGCCTTCGGGTCTCCCCCACGCCCCTTATATAATGATTGAAGAAGAAAGGCAAAAAATGGATAAAAAGGGAATAGGGATCGCTTACCATGAAGCTGCTCACGCAGTTGTTACATTTAAATTAGGTCTCAAGATAAGGAAGATTACTATAGTTCCAGAAGGAGATTGTTTAGGTTGTTGTCACCATTACGCTCCATTTATGAAAGGAGATAATCTCTATTCTCCCTCCCCGGCTACTATTGAACGCGTACAAAAACAGATTGTTATATTATTTGCTGGTAATATAGCGGAGGAGCGTTTTGTAGGAAGAGAGATTGAAGGATGGGAGGATTTAACAGATACCGAGAAGGCATATCAATTGGCATGCTCATTAGTGGGAAGTCGAGAAGAACTTGATGCTTTTTTAAACTGGTTATTTATCCGAGCAAAAGGGTATATAAATAACAAAGTAATATGGGAAGCAATTGATGCTTTGGCTATTGAACTGATTAAGAAAAAAGAACTCTCTGGAAAGGAAGCTTTTGAGATTTATCGGTCTGCACTCCTTTCTTCTACATCGAAAGCTTGAGGTTTTATGTTTTTGATAAACTTAAAAGAAACGCCATGCTGCATCACCTGAGTTCGGTCAATGCAACCCGCTCTGGTCGTTTGTGGGGCTCTGAGTCGACGTTTTAAGTTAAAACTACTGGCTAGGCTGCCATTCACCAATGACCCGCGAGCAGGCTATCATAGGTCCGCCGGAACGTCTCAGGGCCTTTTAAGGCCAACGCTGAAAGCTGCAGCTCGTGCGACGGAAGGTCCGCCTGCACGCCATGCGTCAAGAGCGCGTTAATGAGGAGTCCGATATACTCATATCCCCGCCGCTCCTCCTCCGGGCCCAGCGGGAAAGTCACCCAGGGCGGGCATTTCTGGCACTGGCGCTGCGCCTCTTTGCTTGCCACGATCAGCGCGGCGAACAGATCAGGCTTCGCGTGCGCCTCTTCGATCTCGCTGATCACCAACCGCCATACGATCGGGCTCACTTGACGCCGTAGCGCCAAATAGCACGCGAGCGGATCACTCGGCTTATCGTTCCTGTCCGTGTGAATCGCATACAGCAGCACCTCATCACGCTGCTTCGATTGCTCCAGCCGCTCGATTCTTCCGCCTATCCCGCGGTGTGTTTTATGCATCGGCCTCACCGTCTCCTGGGACGCCCTCAAGTATGCGAGCGAGCGCGTCAACGAAGCCCTGATCCGCATCAAACACTCGCGGGTTTCGTGGTCGGTATGGTGTGGCCGCGTCGTCAAGAACCGCTGAGATTGCTTCGGCGCCATACTGCTGCTCCAGCGCATCAAATGCGGCCTCGGCGGGTGATGAGCCGTCCGCGCCGACGTCGAATAAAAGGAGAAATCGCCGCTCTTCTTCGACCTTCTTCACCTGCTCGATTTTTCGGATCCTGCGTTCTAAAGAGCCGATCATTCTTTGCCTCCTTGCTCCTCCAGCGCGGTAAGCCTCGCTTCCAAGCTGTCGAGCGTCCAATCGCGTAAGGTGTTCAACTTCACCGAACTCACATAAGCGATCGTGCGCGCTTTCTCGCTCGCTGCGCGCGCTGCCTGCGAGTCTTTAGGCCGGGCGCGTTTGAGGCTGCGCACGGTTTCGTCCAGCAACTCAACGATCTCACGCCTGCCCGCCTGCGTATCTAAGGGGTCGCGTGCGCGCGCGTCGTTAGGGGCTTTCTTCGCTGTTTTCTGTTCCGTGCTAATGCCGGTTGATTGCACCTTAACGCCCCTCCCCGTATTGCTTCCTAGACCGCCCTCGCAGTCCAGGATCATCATATACCAATTTGTAATCTGTGCCGCTCATTCTATTTTTGCTCTCCGTTCAAAAGCTCGGGCGTATCACGAAATCCACGTCTTTACACGTATATTTCCTACATACTTCCGGACGGTTCTCGTAGATGCTACACCTGTTCTCGCCGTCCAAATATAGGCATGTACCGTCTCGACGCCGAGCCAAAGTATATCGAATCCCGCGCTTTCGCATTTCGGTGCACATCTCGCAACTGCATCCCTCAACCGGCGAATAGTAAGCGTATCGGCCACTCCGCGCCTCGGCCTCTGTCAGCGATATGAAATTATAGGCGCCCTTGCAGCACACGGCCGCGCAGAATAGGCGACACTCCTCGCAGCGCCCAGAGAAGTAAACGCGACCGTTCAAGACCGTGACGGGCGGACGGTCCTCAGGCATCTTTGCCGGGTAATAGTTCGTCATGTCCTGCCTCGCCACCACCGCCGCCTTACGGGCGCGGTCGTGCTGCTGTGCTTCTGCCTGTGTTGCCGCCTTCATCCGAGCGTCCTCAGTTCCCGCATCAAATGGCCTTTAAGCTTTCGCGCGAGCTCACGAAATTCGTGATCAGATGATAGGCCACTTGTGATGGTGATAGGTGCGGTTATGTAGTATTTGTTCTCCTTGGTTGTCGTTCTTTCAATTATAGGCGTAGGTGCAGGTGTTAGTATATAGGAGGATGGTTTTGTTAAACTATCCATGCTTACTGGTGGAGCGGTTATCCTCCCCATTCCTGCCGCTTCCATAATTGTTTTGGGTATCATCGCACCTATTTCACGTAATGTTGGAGAGAAACCCAATACGCCGCTTGCCCAATCAGTAATCTGGGTTGACACGTATGACAACCCGTCTCTAATCGCATTCCATATCTTGCTGCCAAGATCGCCGATGCCTGTTATTATCGCACTCGGAATCTCTCTGCCGGCTTCTATAAATCTCGGAATCCCTTCACTCATCTTGCTGATTATGGATGTCAATGCAGGTCCTACAATCGCCTTGATCTCACTCCATGCAAATCCCCATACCTCACGCAAACGACTTCCAAATTTTTCCCATACGTCCCTAAGCAATTTCGTATCGCCTGTGAGGATTGCTTTGACTGCTAAGATCGCAGCTGCGATCTCGAGTTTTATAGTATCCCAAACAGCACCGATAAACGTTCCCATAGCCTCAAATATCGGTTTGACAAACGTTTCGTATGTCGATTTGATATCTGACCATACCTCCATAAAGACGTCTTTTATTTTCGGGAGTTTGTCTCGAAATATAGCTAATATCATTACTGGAATGGCCGCAAAAGGAGCTACAATAGGAGCTAATCCTATTGCTGCTGTTCCTATGCCGATGGCGGGTATTTTCGCTTCTTTCGGCAATCCCATAAACGCGTCTTTAAGATCTCTTAATGCCGGTATTGCTATTTCAGCAACTTTAGTTGCGAATTCCCCAATGGCTGGAACTACTTTCTTTACAAAAGCTCTTTCAAGATCCCATAAAAAGTCGAGCAGCGGGTCGATGATCGGTGACATCGCTATGCCGATCTCATCGAAGACGTCGCCCACGATCCCGCCGAATTCGCTAAAGTAGGACCGCATAACCGCTGAGGACTTCGCAACCGCATACAGTGAAGTGATCGCAGCCGCGCCCATGGCGACCCAGCCCATCTTCCACTTGCCCATGAAGCCTTCGACCTTCTCGCTCTCGCGGGCGGCCGTGTTGCCCATTTTCACCGCTTCCGTGTCCACGCCCTTCAGGCTCTCGCTTACGGCGTGCGTGGCGTCCTGCGTCTCGCGCCGGATCGCACGCATAGCGTTGAGCGCGTCCGCTACGTCCGCGGTTATTCCGATCTCTAGGTGCGCTATCTCAGTCATGCATCATTCTCTTCCACTTTGCCTGCCATGCCCGTTCCAGTGCAAAGCGAACATTTAAATCGTCTGGCGGGGTCTCCGTCTCTTTCGACCGCTGAGCGATACGCCTCTCCATCTCCCCCATGAGCCGGTTCGCTTTTTCCTGGGCTGGCCGGTTCACTTTTTCCTGGGCTGCTCGTCTTTTGTCGATCATCTTATCGGCGTGGTTTGAAACGGCCGGACAGACCGGTCCTTGGCTTTTCTGGGAGGATACGAGCGGTCTCTCTCAGGAAATTATCGGGATTTGTGGATTTGTTTGTTGCGGCTATGAATTGATCAAGAATGCTGCCCTCTCCTTTTTGCACGCCTTTGACTTGCTGCTCCTGCTCTCGGCGGGCGATCGGTTCAAATCGCCTTGCTAGTTCGTCCGTGATAACGCGTGTTAGCTTCTTTGACAGCTGGTCTTCGATTGGTTCCATATTCTTATTCCTCACCCTTTATTACTATTCCACGCGCGCGTGCCGTCTGCGTCAGCATGTCAACGAACGCGGTCGCCAGCTGGTCGTTCGCTCTGGTCCAGTCCACGAACTCAACAACACACGCGCTCGCAGCGTCCGCGCGTAATGATGCGAACGGCGAACGAGCATTAAGCATCTTCTCAGTCTCGCGCACGAGCTCTTCAAACGATGCACGGTCCATGCCGCGTGCAAGCTCGCGGTAGCGCTTGAGCGCCCTCGCCGAGCTCCCCGGCTCGATAACGATCATGCCGACCGGTCCGCGCTCCCGCTCGGTCAAGAGGTTTAAGACCTCGTCCAAACGCTTCATTGCGTCCCCAATTTCCTGCTTCTGTGCTTTCATTTTCTTTCCTCTGTACCTCCTTTCCTCCTTTTTTACTTATGCAGAATCATGACATAGACGTAGCCGCCGAAGACGTGGGTCTGCAGGGCCACCACGTCCTCATGATCGTTCGCGTAGCCGTCTACCTTGTCCTTGACCGCCTTCGCCAGCGAGCCGGCCACCGTGTCCGCGCGCTGGTCTTCGACGCCCCCCCTGACGACATCAACACCTAGTACCATTTTTCCGTTCTTTCGCTCCTTTTCGCTTCGTTAAGACGAGTGAGCGGCGGGCGAAGCGAACCCGCCGCCCGGCCCCAAAAGTGCCTGTTCTCTTCCGTAAAAAATCGGAGAGCGTGATGTGTGTGATAAATTATCCTTTTTCGTGTTATCCATTATGCCTTGTCTCCTTAGTGAACAAAAGTGAAGTGTTACGATTTTCGGGTTTACGCTGGACTGTCTGTTCATCCCTGCGTAACTTCATGGCGCGACCTCCAGCTTTTCTTCTAACTGTGCCAGTAACCGATTCAGCTCATGTACGCCTTGCCCGAGCTCCTTGACCGCCTGGACATGTGTGCTGGTATTCTCCGCGTACATCTGTTGATTCTCGGCGAACGCGATCTGATTCTGCGCGACGCCCGCGATTGCTTGGATAACAAAGTCAGTAGTAAGCGGATGCTCTTTCAGTGAGTTGAAGAAGTCCTGCACCTTGCGATTATCGCCTTCCGCTGTCTCCGGGTGTATCGTTTCGGCTTCATGCAGATCGAAGGAGTTATCAATTACAAACCATAGATGGCCAGCGGTCGGCTCGCGTATCTGGAGACGCTGGCCTTCGTGATCGTATTGCTCTGCGAGTGCGTTCTTGACGAGCGCATAATGCTGTCTCGACACCTTGAACCGGTACTCTTTGCCCAGTCTGAATGTGAAATCAGCACTCAGTAAATGCTCGAGCTTCTTGACGACTGCGAGGAAGGACACGAGCGCGGATTCCTTCGCATTGGTCGCCGTATCTGCGAAGTAAGAGGCTTGCTCATAGATCACGATGGATCTGTCCGTGAGCCATACTTTACGGCCGTCTAGCCATAGACGTTGAGCACCTCCTGCGATCCTGAGCTGCTGGTAAGCGATCCCTTGCTTACCCAGGTATCCTTCACGGCGACGCCAGTTCGTGAGGCGAGGCGGCACTTGGAGGGTGAATACGAAGGCGTGACCGCGAACCGTATCAGGTGATTTGAGAAGTTCAAAATGGGGGGTCTTGTCGTGACCTACATGGCTTGTGATTTGAACTTCTTTTGAGGCTGAAATATTGACTTCCCATACACCGTAGCCGATCTTCGAAATAACCCCGGCTGCCTTCAGTTGGTTTAAATGGTACTGGAGCGCGGTTTTTGAGATGCCGAGCTCGCGGGCTATCTGAGTTGGTCGCTGGCCTGCTCGGATACGTTTCACCACGGATAAGTTCAAATTAAGAAGTTCAAAATGGGGGGTCTTGTGGGGGGTCTTGTGAATTTGAACTTCTCGGAGCTGAGGGTAAAGATTTATATGCCCCGGGATACAATTCTCAGTTGCGTCTGATAAAGTCGCTGTCGCGTCGCCGGTGTTCGCCTCACCGGCACGCAAATCTTCTGCTGGAATCAACTATGCGCGCTCACCTCCTGTGGTAGGAAAAAGATGGTTACCGAGCTCTCCGAAATCCGTTTCTTACAGATAAGACCCTGGATGGCTAACTCATTGGTATATTTCAAAACAGTGCCCCTACTAAGTCCAGTACGGGCCCTTAATGAGGTCGTGCTTAATAGCTGGTCTTCCTGTAGCGCCTTAACAATTCGATCCTTCGCGGCGGCCGCAGTCGCCGCCCATAAACTCGCTTCATCTGATGATTTTGACTTATTTCCCACCATCAGATAAATTAGTAAGGGATTTCTCTATATATCAAAATTTGTTGTAATTTTGGTGTGATAACCCATTATGCACAGCTGATAGAACGGCAACACTCTTTCTCGGTCTGGATACTGAAGACGATGGGCGTCATCACCCGGTACATAAGCGTCTTGATCTTTCCTGACTTCGTCTCCCCGCTCATCTCAGCTTTACCTTTACGTTCCGCTTCGATACCAAGCGCCCTGAGCGAGTTGTACATGCTCGCCCTTTCGTGGCACGCTCATAAATAAGAAATTTGCGGTGCTAACCCTATGTGGATTATCGGCGCAGGCTCGAGGACCGTTAAGGAACCGCACAGGCTCGTTGTGGGCCGTTGCTCGTCCCTTCACGCTAGTTTTGCCAGTGCGGCTTTGATGAAGGCCGGGAGATCGCCCGGATAACGGCTCGAGACGAGGTTGCCATCCTCAACGACCGCTTGATCGAGATATTCAGCACCGGCATTCTTAATGTCCTGGATGATCGAATACGGGAGAGGTGAAGAAACCCTAACCTTTTTATATACTCCTGCCTTTGGATACTCATGGCAACCGAAAAACTGAGGGGGGAGCGGCTGCGGGATGAGGTGAAGCGGTTGCTCACGGAAGAAGGGCTTACGGCGAAAGAAACAGCAAAGCGATTAAACGTCTCCATACCGACAGTGTTCAACAGGAAGCGGCAACTGGGACTCATCTCGCACGAGAGCGATGTCGACAAGTGGGTTGAAACGCGACCAGAGGTGAAACGCGCCTTCCAAACGTTGACGGGTAGCTCGCGGCAACACTATTACACCTATTTCAAGAAATATTGCGAGTGGATCGAAGCACAGGAAGGGAGATCGATAAATCCTGCGGATTTATGGGAGGAACCCTGGGACATTTCACGCGACCGAATAGTTGATTTCAGAATGTATTTGGAAGAGTCGGGGAGAGCAACGAATACGATTCAGCTATATACCACGGTCATACGGCGATTTTACGAGTACAACAACATCATTTTTAAGGGCAAGTTCTTCACCAACGGGCACGGAAAACGGAACAAGGAAGAGAATGAAAAGGAACTTTACACGGTCGATCAGTTGCGTGAGATCATTGATATATCAGACCAGATGGAAAAAGCGTTGTATATGATACAATTTCAAAGCGGATTAGCGGCGAACGAGTTGTGCAGCCTCAAAGTGAAGCACGTTGCGGATGTTGACAATGGCGGCAATGTTGCCCTGCGAATAGAGGACGGCGTGATAAAGATTAAACTCACACGCGAAAAGACCAATGTTAAATTCGTCACCTTCATTGGACACGATGCTATTGAACTGTTGCAGAAATATCTCGATCTTCGGCAATCAGGAAAACTGATGCTGGATCGGGCAATAGGCGAAAGGGCTTGTATCACGTCAAAGGAAGACTGGCTATTCGTGAATTACCATCGGGGCACGAAACGCTGGGGGCACATATCAACCGGGGCATACGCACGGTATTTGCGGAATCGGGTGCGGGAATTGGGCTGGATTAGCGACGAAGACCTGCGAGCAAAAGGGCAACTGAACGTCTTTCGACCACACGCGCTGAGAATGTCCTTTAGCGAACTCTTAAAGCACAAGGCGAAGATATCTTGGGACATTGTTGAAGTTTTTTTGGGGCACAAATTTAACGACACCGATGCTGCATACGTCAAGTATTCCGATGACGACCTGCGACAGGCGTACAAAGAAGGCGAACCCTACATTTCACTTACACCGATTGAAGCAATAGTCACCGATGACCAATATAAGGAGTTAAAAATCGAGAATATGGCGATGAAGCGTGAGATCGAGAACCTCAAAACGAAGGCTGGGGCGTTTGATTTGAACACCGTGCTGGGGGCGATCAAAGAGGATCGTGCCGTGCAAGACACGATTGTTGAACTGCTCGCCGCGAAGATTATAGAGAAACGGCGTTCATAGCGAGTTTACGTTGCCGAAGGAAGACACTGGAACGCGGTGAAATATACGCGGATTCCTGCACAGGTAGGTGTAAGCGGTAGCCGCTTCAGAGATCGTTGACCCACGAGAAACGATCTATGGAGTCTACGTAAAAACCCCATTTCAACCATCTTTTCGGTAAAACTATATAAGCATTAAAATTCTAGATTGGTAATATGCAGCCGACACGGCGACCACGGGTAAGGTGGCGGGAGTGTGACATCTGCGGTCACGGATGGTGGAGTATCGCTATGAGCGAGCATCCAACGTGCCCGTCTTGTGGTAACAAGCTAGGTCACATGAGGCAACCTAGAAGTAATAAGGTTGCCGTGGCGGAATAGTCCCCCTGCCATAACGGCAGGCATTCATGACAAGCGAACCATGTGAAACAAATCGCGGGATCGGAAGAGCAGGGGGCGACTTGGGGGATGTACGCGACCTTCTCGATTTCTTAGACGAGCTATACCAACGGGCAGAAGCGCGTGCTGAGGCGATTTTAATTGAGCTAGATAAGGGGGATAGTGGACACGCCGTAAGGCGCGTGAAGAAGCCGTCAGCGGGAGGTGACAAAAAATGACGGCAGAAAAAGATAACCCCGCCGCTGGCAGCGGCGGGCACGAGCCGATAGACGAACTTCCTACAATTAAAAAAGATTCTACTTATAAAAAGGTTAGCGGTGGTGTTACATTTGGGAAGGCAGATATCCAAAAACGCCAAAACCCAGTTCTGGATAGAGATGAGCCGAAAAGAGAGCATGGGAATACACCATTAAACGAACAGGCGCGGATAAGAGCCCCCAAATCTACCACTAACCACTTGGGGGGTCACATAGATATTGATGGGATTTCTATTCAAAACCTACCAAAAAGCGAAAAAAATAAAACGATTCTGCATAGAGATGAGGCAATAAGAAAGCATGAGAGTATAGAGCTAGACGAACCGACGGAGCAAAGAGCTTCAGAATCTACCACTAACCGCGTACAGATTAAAGAGGGTGAGAAAAGCGATAGTGAGAGCGGTTTATATGGCGATACAAAAGACCTGCATGAAGATAGAGCGATAACGGAGCATGAGGGTGTAGCATTAAGCGAACAGGTAAAGGAGATAAGCCCCAAATCTACCACTAATCCCGTACAGATTCAGCAGATAGATAGAGATAGAAGACCATGCAACTTACTACTTACTAGCTTACTAGATTACTACTCTACTACTACTACCCAAATCTACCAGGAGGAGGTGGTAGATTTAGAAGCTTTCGTAAAGCGTTTTTCGGAAATTGTATCTATCTTAAAAGAGAACAAAGAAGAAAAAGCCTGCATATTGCTTTTCGCTGAAAAATACCATGCAGTTTATCAAGGGATTATCCATAAGCTATATCCTCAGGCTAATATATGGGTCAGGCTACAAGACCTCAAGGAAAAAGGCTTTTTGGATTCTAGAGAACGGAGTGAGATTGACAAACGTATCTTACTCCCTATAGAAGCCGCGATTACTAGGGTATCAAGGGCAGGAGAGAGGCAGATAGAGCAAATAAAATATTATACGCTCACAGAAGAGGGTAAACTCTTTGTTAGAACATTTAAAAAACCTCTCTTTAACGTGCTACCAGAAGCTAAAAGAGAACAGGTAAAAGACCTTAATGCACTTCTCTACCACTCACACAAGCAGCATGAATTTGTAGAACAGAACAGAATAAAAGCGGAAAAAGAGCAACAGAGGCGCGAAGAAAAAGCGAAAATAGCGGCTAATTTAGAGGAGTTAATCAGTGCTCACGAAGAAGAAATAGCGGCTTTGACGCGGGTAGATTTTGGACCTAGACCTTCTGAAGAACTGCAAGAATTACTTACAACCTTACGACATGAAACCGGGCATTCTCATAAAATCTCTGAAATTAAGGAAGCCTGGAAATTGGTTTGTAGAAGAAGGATCGGCTTAGCATGAACGTTCGGACCTTCATTCGTTTACTGAAGAGTGAAGAAGAAGAGAGGAGGTGGTTAGACGAATGAGCCGCACAAAGCCACCTAGCCATTACAGCCACAGGCACCTTTTACATCTCCAGCGTGAAGAAGTGCTCGAACTTGGTGAATTAGAGCAAGAATGTAAAAGAATCGCCCGTGAAGCCCAAGAGTCAGAAGAGGACGAGGGAGAGGAGGGCGCTACAGAATGAGCGCACCCAGGGCAACACGGGAATGCCCAGAGATTTTACACCGCCGCTTCTGGATCAATATAAACTCTAATTTATTCATAGACGACCAACGTTTAAATTTCAAATCAAGATTCATAAGAAAAGAGTCAATCAGTGTGTTAATAGGTATCGGGTTTCGTCAAGACAGGCAATCAAGAAACTACACGTATAAAAGCACATCTGTAAGAAAGATACTGCGTGCGTATCATCTTTTACAAGAAATTTTAGATACAAACGGCTACTCTTCGCAAGTAATACAAATATCTACGCAACCTATTTGTCGGTCCTGCGGCAAGCTGTTAAAATTTTCTGCACGGGAATGTTCAGAATGCGGCAGCCGTAATATAGAACCAGCGGGGCGATTCGACCCAGTATCGTGCAAGATAACATTTGAAGGCAAGAAGGGAGAGCGCAATTGAGCAAGAAACGAAAGGTTTATGAGCGAAAGTTACAGGACAATTTGTTACTTCTGGAATTTCATTATTTGCCAACTGATTTCTTGGGCGGCAAGCGTGATTCTGATGCCATTTATGCCCCATCTTTTAATAGCATTATTTTGTTTGCGCGGGCGTTCAGAAAGGACACTTTTAACGACGAGTTAATTGATCTCGTAATTGAAATAATCGTTCACGAAAACATTCACAAAGTCCTTTACAACACGCTTTCGCCAGAAGAATGGGGGTTGTTGCGTTTTAGAATGGGTGAAGAGGACGCTGTGCGAGAACTAGAAACGATTTAATCATGAAATAGAAAAATGAGCGATTTTGAAATTACATGGGGCGAAAGTCGGGATGTTGTCGTTGAGGTTGCCGCGTTACTAGACAAAAACGGCGGTCGCTTCTGTGGGAAAAAGGAAGAGTTGCCCGCGCTCTTAGGCATTGACTCAGCACCTCAGCGGTTGATAGCGAAGCTACGAAAAAACAAAGCGGTCTTGCTCGACGTTCATAATATCGTTTATCGCTTCAGCCGTAAGAAGGGGGCCATTATCTTTGAACAACAGCGATGGCGGCAACAGAAATTATGACTTGCAGGCATGGAGATAAAATGACAATACCATATAAATCTGATGGTGGTGTTTTGGCGATAATTTTGAGTTTAATTAGTTCGTTTTATCGCCAAATCAAACCGAAGGGTATTTATAGGATTCTTTTTTTATCGCCAATCTTAGCGGGAGGTTCGCCATGTCGTATCTAAGACGTCGTAACGGCTACGGCTATATCTGCGAAAAAGTAAAGAACGGCGAAACCGGGGAATGGGAAGAGAGAACGATTCATAGTTTTGGAAAAATAACAAGCAAAGAGCAAGAAGAGGAGTGGGAATGGATAGCAAAGACAGGAGAAGAACAAATATTAGATGAAAAAGAGTGTGCTGATTTCGCTGAAGAAATGGAGGAGGAGATACAGGAGTTACAGAAGAAATATCCCAAACGTAAGATATTGATAAAAAGCGTATGGGAGTATCCTGAATCACAAGAAGCATGGGAAGAAGAAATTGAAGACAGAGAAAGCGGAGAAGAAAGACAATATATAGCATACACGAATGGATTCTTTTTAGAGTCTGATAGAGCAGCAGGAAAAATATATTTATCAATTATAATGGTAAGGGGGAGTTCTCCAAAAGCTTCTTGTTAACGAAAATGGCAACAATGCAGACTATGATTTCGGAGCATGATGAAGCGGTTAATCTCGCTTCTGTGATACACCAACTACTCAATAGCAATGGCGGCGCCTGGACGGGAACGGCACGACAACTTTGTGACGCGCTGGGTCTCGACATACTCCCGCGAGTCCTGTCCGTGTGGTTGCGGAACGGTGAACTTGACGGGGTGGTGCATGTGACTTTCAAGAAAAAACGGGGAGTGCATCTCATCACCTTATCGCTCGCGCCCGCCGCCGCACCAGAGCGAAGCGAAGACCATTCGCCGGAGGATGTATCGGGGTGTAGCAAAAAAGTGGCTGAAATCGAGGATGAGGTGAGCTTCCCGTTTTGTTGGCAATACGCCGAGATCACCGAGTTATCGGAGCAGCAGAAAGCCGATGTGAACCGACCACTCGGCGCGGGCGGCCATCAGCACTTCCGGCACTGCTCCACCTGCGGGTCGGGAGGTCCGGGTATCATAGAGTTCGTGAAAGTGAGCAACGGGTACACATCTTACCACTGCCATGAGTGTGCCAGTGACTACGCGCGAACGGCCCAGCAGTTGGAGGGTTCCTGGGGTCATTGAACCACTGCATGATTATACCAGTAAATAACTCTCCCCACTCGTTCATAATACTGTATCCTCTAATAAATATATTATTTGAATGAGGCATGTAGCGGGCGCTGTTCGGTATTCTGACGGTATTTCCCCATGCAGATTATACGACCCCCCGGATGAAGTGCATTAAAGAAACGGAGTTGTTGCTATTGTTTAAGTTTTTATAGTAATTATAGAATTTTTATAGCAAAATTGTTTTGCGTTCTTCGGGCATCGGACGAAAAGTTGACGGGGAAATGGCAAAACTGCTGTGTGAAATGCCTTCTTTTCATTGCACCACGATTGAACCACACTCCACCACGATTGCACCACGTTGTACCACACATCCCACCACATTGCACCAATTCCACCACGGAGATGGCGGGATATCACACACTGCCGACAATCACGAACAGCCCAAAGAAGATGCTGCCGTTAATAGCCATGTGGAGAATGATGTTCGGGAGCTGTGAGTCACGCCACACGGTCACGATGCAAGAAAGCAAAGCGAATATGAACGCGCCGATGTACGCGGACTGTAGGTTAAGCCCGTAAGCGGCATAGTGGAAGACGGCGAAGAGGGCGGCAACTATCAGCGAAGACGCCAAGATATTGGTCGCAGGTGTGCGTATCACGCCCCGGAGAAAATAATAGACCATCGTCAGCAAGAAGCAGAAGAAGAAGATGCCCTCCACTATCGGCGCAATCAGCACCACGATAAAGAACTGGTCGCGCAATATCCAGTCCTGGATGAACTGGAAGAGGCCGGAGGAGGGTGTTCCGATCAGGAAGAGAGAGTTGTACTTGCCCAGCAGCACGTAAAAGATGCTTATGCCGATGCCGACCAGGAAATCTGCCTTCCAGTCGTCACTCACGCCGATGAACCCGTTCAGACCGTTGAAGCCGTTCCTGTCAACGTCCATCTTAGCGCATCCTCCCGCCCCACAGCTTCGTGAAGCCGATTATAGCAACAACCGCCCCGCCCGCCATGAGCAGATATATAACGCCCGTTCTGAACTGCGATGCGTAGACTACAATGAGCCAGTAGCAGAGTAGGATGCCAACTAGCGCAATCCCGACCACTCTTTTGATGTCCGCAGGCAAAAGTTTATTGTTCATTCTACTAGACACTTCTCAAATTCATCAATCAACCGCCTCCCCATGCGCGGGTCGGCGATTGAGAGAAATATCGTGCGAGAAAAGTCATTTGCCCTGCTCCACCGTTCCACCAGCTCAGGAATAAGTGTTTTCGGTGTTTTCTCAGGCCGGAAATGAGTAAGCGGGAATTTTTGGATGTAGTTTAAAAGGTTGGCTGTCAGATTCTCCCATATTTCCCGCTCTGTTCCCGTCTTCATGCGCGTTAGCCCCGCTTTGCTTTTATTCTCGATAACTGCCACCACTTCCTCCCGTTTCTCGCGGGCTTTCCCCCAAAGATAGTGATACTGAAACAAAGTTCGCAATGTCACCTTAGTGCGCCGAGAAAGACCATGCTATCCAGTTTGGTGAAAGTCCGACCTGAGG
>CAZFWT010000013.1:0-30194 GCA_964522635.1 uncultured Halobacteria archaeon
GTGGATGGGGAGCATATAAATCTCTTTCGGAAGTCGGGCTCTTCGGAAGTACTGATCTGATGACGGGTGTGCATCTCTCCCGGCGCCGTTTCCTGCTTCGCTCGGCTCCTGACAGCAGAAGCGGATATCACAGCCCCCGAGACGGGGACTGCGGTAGGGAGCAGCGTGCCTCAGAGTGGCCAGCTTGGGCGAGTAGGAACGCTTTATAAAAGGCGAAGGGGGAATGATAACATAGTCAAAGCAGAGTTATAGGGTAATTTAGTGCATAAAATTTATTTTATCTGCTAAGCTGATATACTGCTGATTGTTTATGGTAACGGTAACCGGAAAGGTAGTCAGAATCCTGCCGGGACGGGTTTCCAGTGCCGCTGGTGGTGAGGCGACTGAGCAGGTCGTTGACCTGATCCTCGCAGACGCGCGCCAGTACTGGCGGGTTTCGCTCCGGGACGATAAGCCCGCGCTCGTTACTAATAGCGCGATACGGCCGGGCGATGCCATCCGCATCGAGAACGCTTCGTTCTCCGCGCTTCGGAAGGAAGGGGATCAGCGCGTCCATGCCGGAAACTACGCACGTATAACCAGTTTAGCAACTTCGATCGAGCCGCTGCGCGACGTGCCGGGAACGAAGCTCACGGTACTCGCGGTCGCCCGTCCCGAAGGTGATAGGGTCTGCGTCGCGGGCATCGATGAAAAAGGCGCGTGGATACGGCCGCAGGGCGTTTACGCCGACGAGCTGGATACAACGCGAGGCCCACTATTCAAGAACCTCTGCGTCTCCACCGTCTATCTCGACGCATGGCGCGGCCGCCATGCGCGGAAAGAGGATTACTTCTTCGTTTACAGCCGCGGTGTGGATGGCGAGCTGCCCGCAGAAGAGAAGAGAACATTTTTAGAGCAGCATGTGGATGCAGCTGTGGATACGATCTTCAAAAGCGGCCGGACACTGGGGCTGATCAAGCCGCGGATCATCCAGGTCTACGAAGAGCGCGCACCGCCGAAGCAGCGCGAGAAGGGATATGAGCAGTATATACGGTTCAATTTTAAAGATCGCTCGGGCCGGGTATACCGTCACTGGTCATGCCGCTGCGCGGCCTTTTACGATGCTTGGAACGCGATGAAGGCACGGCACCGGTGGACCTGCGGCTGGCGCATGCGCCGGTATCTACGGTGGAACGAGACGTATCTCGCCATCGGCCTGACCTACTCAGATTATGGCGTTGAGCGACTGGAATACGGCGCATACCCCATGATCGTCGGTGTGCATGTCGTCGTCCCCCATTCGTAGCGCGGAGAGCTCGTACTATTAATAGATATAGAAGAAGGAAAAGGAAGGAACCACCCGCAGGCAGAAGGTTCCTTCGCCTTGTTTACTCGGACCGCGGTAAGCTGTTGACTCAGACCCAGCCGCGTAAGCGCATCGCTTCTACCACGCGATCAACCGCGACCACGTAGGCGGCCTGACGCATGTTAATGCCGTAGCCCAGCGAGGCGTCGAGCACAGAGCGATACGCGGCCGTCATCTTCTTATCCAGGCGCTCATAAACCTCCTCAATGCCCCAGCAGTACATGCTGATGTTCTGCACCATCTCGAAATAGGAGACCGTGACACCGCCGGCATTACAGAGGAAGTCCGGAATCACGTGCACGCCCTTCTCATACAGGATCTTATCAGCCTCGGGCGTGGTTGGCCCGTTGGCCAGCTCCGCGAGGATCTTCGCCTTGATATTACCCGCGTTCTGCTCCGTAATGACGTTCTCCAGAGCGGCTACAATCAGGATATCCACATCGAGCTCGAGCAGCTCCTCGTTCGTGATGACCTCGGTATTTGGCGAATCGACGACCGACCGGGTAGTCGCCTTGTAGCCGCAGACGCTCTCCAGATTCAGCCCGTTCTTGTCATAAGCACCACCCTTCGAGTCGCTTACCGCGATAACGTTCGCGCCGAAGAGCTCCTTACAGAGGAATGCCGCGTTACAGCCCGCGTTCCCGTAGCCCTGGATGGCGACCGTGGCGTTCTTCAGATTGAGTCCGAGCACCTGTGCCGCCTCCCGGATCGTGTACATCCCGCCACGCGCGGTCGCATCCTCGCGACCACAGGAGCCACCGATGCAGACCGGCTTGCCGGTGATACAGCCGAAGGTGTTTCGCCCCGCCAGCTTTGAATACTCATCCATCATCCAGGCCATAATCTGCGGGGTCGTGTAGACGTCCGGAGCCGGGACATCCTTGTCGGGCCCGATGAACTGCCAGACCTGATTGATATAGGCGCGGCTCAACCGCTCTAGCTCGGGCTCAGAAAGCGCCTTTGGATCGCAGATAACGCCGCCTTTGCCGCCCCCGAGTGGTAACCCAAGGAGCGAGCACTTCCAGGTCATCCACGCCGCGAGCGCTCGTACGGTATCAATCGTCTCTGCAGGATGGAATCGAATACCACCTTTGGTCGGCCCCAGCGCATCGTTATACTGTACCCTGAATCCCTGAAAGACGCGCGTCGTCCCGTCATCCATCCGCACGGGAATGGATACGTGCAGCTCCCGCATGGGATGTCTTAAAAGCTCGTGCACATCCTTGTCCAGCATGAGTATCGCTGCGCATTCGTCCAACTGCTTCTGTGCCATCTCAAAAGGATTCTGTTCCGTCATTTCTCTACCTCCTCTGTTTGGATTTGCAAGATAAATAAGATAGTTCGTTAGTGTGGAGCACGGGTCCGCTCAACGATCATGGAGCGGTTCCCCCCAAAAGCACCTCGAACGCTGTACTTCGCGCTTCCAGGAATGCTCTTAAGCTGAATTGTAGAACGATAACTCTACTCGACCGAGACCTTCTCCTTCTTCTCTGGTTCCGGCTCGAGCTCGCTCTTGTACTGCTCCAGGAGCGCGATTTCCTTCTCGATCAGCTTCGTGATGGATTGCAAGGTACTGATCCGCCACTCGATGAGATTAGCGGCGAGTTTCGTGGGCTTGGACACGTATCCCTCCAGCGAGCCGACAACGTTACCTGCGAGATCTGAAGCGACCTTGAATGGTAACGTCGCAGTCCCCGCAAGAATTCGAACCGCCTTTACTAAATCTTCATCCTCCCAACTCATTTTTTCACTTTTTTCCATCGTTCGTCGATGAAGTATATGTGGAGCGCGTCATTTAAAAGCTTCGCCTTATCAAGCTTCATGAGGTGCGCAATCGCGGGAAGGGGGATGAAATTACGCGCTTCGCCTATGTCGGTCGCGATAACGACCGATAGATCCTCACCCACACGCTCCACCTCGGTCACTGCACGGTAATTGCCCGTGGATGGGAGCGGCACGACCACTTCCAGGCCGCCTTCAATCTCCTTGACGGTTATCGCATGCCCCTCGTAGTAGACCTGTGCGGGATCTTCACCGTCGAATAATTCCTGCCCTACCTCAGCGAGGAGCTTCAAGCCCTTCACCTCGGATTGGAAGAGCCGGAGCTTCTTCAGTGGCAGCGGATGGAATGCCGCTTCTGATTCCACTATATACCGCTCCTGGGCCTCTTTCCACTCCCTGAAGTACGCATCGTGCACCCCCTCGGGGATGATCTTGTTCACCACCGCGAGATCGACGTTGATGTCGTAGAGATTGGCGAGAAGATACGTCCGTTTCAGGTTCTGTATGCTGAATGCCTCGGGATTCGCGATCAAACGTAAGCTCGTGACCTTGCGATCAGAGATGATTGTCTTCAGCTTCTGGAGTATCTTCAGGAGCTTGATATCCTGATTAATGACCTCCTTGCCCGGTGTGGGGATCCCGACAATCGGCTCCGCCACCTTCGCCAGGTTCACGAACGGTGCCACGAGCTTGATCACCTTCGTGGCCGTAGAGCCGAGCAGCGTGGGGAGATAAATATTCTTCAGCGCGTCGCCCGAGGGCACGGTATCGAGTACGAGCACGTCATACTGCTCCGATTCCACGTAGTCGACCAGCTTCAAGAGCGCGACAAACTCGGTCATGTTCGGCATCGCGGCGATCTCGTAGGCCAGCACCTCATCGACCCCTTTTGACTTGAAGAGCGAAACCACGTACTCCTGGATCGCCCCGTAGGACTCCCGCGCCTCCCGTATGGGGTCGATCTGGACAGCCCAGAGCTTATCCATGATGGCCGTCGGCCGGTGGTGCACGTCGGTCTCGAGTGCGTCCGAGAGCGTATGCGCCGGATCTGAGGAGATGATCAGGGTCTCGTAGCCCATCTGGGAGAGCGTCAGCGCCGTTGCACTGGAGATGACCGATTTCCCCGCGCCGCCTTTGCCGGTATAAAAGATAACTCTCATTTATTTTTCGTTCCTCGCTTCTCACTAAGACAGCTCAAGAGTCGTAGAGACAGACTATTCCCGTCCCTGGCTAGTTACACCTTTCCTAACAGTCTGAATTACTGGTTAATAAAGGATATTCGGAGCCCATCCCCGGCGAGTCTGGCCTTCGCGAGCCGCATCGCACGTGCGCGTGCGGGCAGCGCAACGAAGTTCCTGACCTCACCCAGCTCGGTCGCCATCAGCACCGAGAGATCCTCGCCCACACGCTCGACCTCACACATATCCCTGCATGTGCTCGCGGACGGCAGCGGCACCACAAGCTCGAGCCCCGCCTCAGTCGCTCGCACATCCACCGGCGCCCCTGTGTAATAGCCCCCCTGCAGGGTCTTCTGCGCCGAAGAGCGCCTCACCGAAGGCGGAAAGACGTGCTACTCCGCTGATTGGCGGCGGGACGAGTTTGAGTGTCTTGAGCGGCACGGGCCGAATCGCGGCCTCTGCCTCCGCCAGACTGCTCTCCTGCTCCTGGCTCCAGATGCCAGGGCACGAAGAGGTCAGCTCGTCCGGCATGACCTTGTTCACGATCGCGAGATCAACAGTGATCCCGTAGAGTTGTGCGAGGAGATGCGTCCCCTTCATACTCTGGATACTGGCGGTATCAGGCGTTGCAATCAGTCGTAAGCGGGTGCGCTCGCGATCGAGTATGATACGCTTCACGTTCCTGAGCGTCTCGAGTAGTTTGATATCTTCGTCGATCACCTCCTTGTCAGGTGTGGGGATACCGATGATCGGCTCGGCCACCTTCGCCACATTCGCAAACGGGACCGTCAATTTGATGAGCGTCGCGGCATTCGCGCCGAGTAGCGTAGGCACTCGGATAGACGTTCCTCAGCGACACACCCGAAGGGGGTGTATCAAGGACAACCGCATCATAAGCGTTCGCGTTGTTAGCGGCAATGAGGCAAAGGCATAAACGAGCTGCTCATCCAGCTCTTCGGCCCTGAAGAGTGAGAGCAGGTAATCGTGGATGCGCTCATAGTTCGCCCGAATCTCACGGAGCAGATCGATTTGCAGTGCCCAGAGCTGCCCGGCGATCTGCGTGGGCACAGGTTGCACTTCGGTCTCAAAGAGTGTGGAGATGGTATAAGTAGGCTCGCCCGAGATGATCAGTGTTCGATAGCCCCGTTCCGCCAGTTTCAGTGCCGTTGCTGCTGAGATAACCGACTTCCCCACGCCGCCCTTGCCGGTGTAGAAGAGCACCCTCATTTCACTGCTCGCGCCTCAAGGTGAAGAAGAGCCGGATGATATTGGAGAACAGTGCTGTGCTATCGCTGACCGCCTTCACCTTGGTGTTAGCGGCACCTTTATCCTCCCAGTGCACTGGCAGCTCTTTGACACGGTACCCTTTGCGCTGCGCGCGCACGAGCAGCTCGGTGTCCCAGAACCAGTGCTCATCCTCAATCTCATCCAGAATGTGGAGGAGAGACGTTCTGCCGAAGGCTTTGAACCCGCACTGGTGATCGCGCAGCTTCGAATTCAAAATAAGCCGCACGAGGAAGTTATACACCTTACTCAGCGCGCTTCGTTTCAACGATCGCTTCGTTTCGCTCTCCCTGAGCAATCGAGAGCCAATAGCGATGTCATAGTGCTCGTCGCGGATCGCGCTGATGAGCGGATTGAGATAGCTGAGATCCGTAGAGAGGTCCACGTCCATGAACATGATAACATCGCCCCGAGCTGCCTTAAACGCGCGGTTGAGCGCCTTCCCGCGCCCCAAGCGCGCATCACTGTGAATATGCCGCACGATCGGGTCGTTCGCCGCGATAGCGCGCGCAAGCTCAGCGCTGCCATCGGTGCTGCCATCCTCGGCGATGAGGAGCTCGTACGAGGGCGTTATCGCAGTCATCGCTTGCTTCGTCTGCCGTACCGCCTCTTCCAGCTTACCAGCCTCGTTATGTGCCGGGAACACAACAGAAACTTCCACCTGGTCTCGTCCGGGTTCGCGCATCTTCGTCCACCCACCCACACACTGCCCAAAAAAATGCAATGATCAATCAGATCGATGCATCGATCGGTTAGTCACACTAAGGGAAGGAGGAGATAATTAAATATTGAATGACGCCGAAGTAGATGTAAGTAAGAGCAGGGGGGTATTGACGCGCGTTTGCACCTCCGGGTGCTGGTGGGTAAGAGGTATGTAAACGATCGAGCTTCAGGATTGCACGCCTAAAAGAAGCAAGGAGGGAGCGCATGCTGGAAGACTGGAACGTGATAGTAATAGGTGATGGCGACCGCGAGCAGGAACTATTGGCATCTCTGGAAGCGGACGGCGAATTTGAACGGTCGGGGTTTCGGGACGTCGTGATCGGGCACGTAGAGGATATCGTGGAGTTCCTCGAGGATGCGGAGCAGCGGAAATACCCGACCTTGCAGCGGGTGATCCCCATTGACGATACGTTCTTCACATCGCCCGAGATATTAATCGACCGGTTGAAGATGCGGATCGAGCGGTACATCGATGAGATCGAGCCCGGTGAGACCTTCGGTATTCGCGTGGAGCGTCGTGGCATGAAAGAGACGATTTCGAGCCAGAAGGTGGAGCGCGAGGTCGGCGGCTATTTCTACGACCTGATAGAGAAGGTACAGAGCAGGAAGCCGAAGGTGAACCTGAACCATCCGGACAAGTTGATCGCGATCGAGATTATCGGGAATCAGTGCGGCATCGGGTTCATCACGCGCGAGATGCTGGATAAGTACAGCGTGATTAAGGTGAAGTAAGTGGAGATTCGTGTTGTATGTAAGTAAAAGCGTTCGGCTTTTCTTCGTTACTGAGAGGGATGACTGATGCGAGCGAAGAGGGTACTGACCATCGCGGGCTCGGACAGCAGCGGTGGCGCGGGGATACAGGCGGATATCAAGAGCTTTGCAGCTCTCAGCGTGCACGGGATGTCGGTAATTACCGCGATTACCGCCCAGAATTCGTTGGGCGTGCATGCGGTACACGAGGTGCCGGTGGATATGGTGGCTGCACAGCTCGCCGCGATCACAGCGGATGAAGGCCTCAGGGTCGATTTCGCGAAGACCGGTATGCTCTATTCCACCACGATGATCGAGTCAGTAGCACGAGCGCTGAAGCGCTCCAACATCACGTTCGTGCTCGATCCGGTGATGAAAGCGGGTGCCGGTGGGGCGCTCATCGAGGATGCCGCGCTCCAGGCACTGACCACGCACCTGCTACCGCTCTGCTCGGTGATCACGCCGAACGTGCCCGAGGCAGAAATCCTGAGCGGACTACGAATCAGGACTAAAGAAGAGGTGAAGGCAGCCGCACGAGCGATCCACGCGCTGGGCGCACCGGCAGTTGTGGTTACAGGCGGGCATCTCGCGGATGAACTCGCCGCTGGCAGAGCGACGGATGTGCTCTACGACGGCGCATTCGCGGAGATCAGCGCGCCGCTCGTGAAACCGGACAGGATCGTGCACGGTGGCGGCTGCTCATTCTCAGCTGCCCTGGCTGCGGAGCTGGCGAAAGGCAAACCGCTGCAGGTGGCTGCAGCAACGGCGAAAGGGTTCGTGCATGACGCGATCGTCAATGGTGAGCTCGTGTCCGGATTGCTCGTGGTGAACCAGGCGAGGGGACAGCAAACAGACGCAGACCGATACTGGACTTCTGAGAACGTGCGGCTGGCAGTTGGCATGCTGAAAGCGACCATCGGCTTCGAGAACCTGATACCCGAGGTGGGCACGAACATCTGCATGGCGATCGACTGTGCGACAAGCGAGCAGGACATTGCCGCGGTGGACGGCCGGATCATCCGCACGGCGGATGGGATAAGAGCGGGCTGCGTCGCCTTCGGTGCCAGTGATCACATTGCGCGGCTGATACTGGCGATGCGGGCGCAGAACCGCACGTACCGCAGCGCGATGAACGTGAAATTCGCACCTGAGATCGTTGAGGCCTGTCACAAGCTCGGGATGGCGGTCAGCTCATTTGAGCGCGAGCAAGAGCCAGAATACGTGAAGACGATGGACTGGGGCGTGACAGAAGCGAGTAAAGCGTTCGTTCCGGAAGTGATCTTCGATCGCGGAGCGGTGGGCAAGGAGCCGATGATCAGGATCTTCGGAACGACTGCGGTCGAGGTCGTGGAGAAGGTGCGAAGAATCGTGGCAGCGTTAGCTAGCGTAAGTATCAAAGCTTTTTCTTTCTAAAAGCCACTGCTCTTGTGTAAGTAACGAAAGCCCGATGAAGAAGGTGATTCGCGACCCACTCCACGGCTATATCGAATTTGACGAGCTTGCCCGTGCGATCATTGATACTATGGAGATGCAGCGGTTGCGGCGAATCCGGCAGCTCGGGTTCTCCTATCTGGTCTACCCGGGCGCGAACCACACGCGGTTTGAGCACTCGCTCGGCACGTATCATCTGATGTGCCTGCTGCTCAACCGGCTCGAGGTACCTGCAGCAGAAGAGCAAGAGCTGCTCGTTGCCGCGCTGATACATGACGTGGGGCATGGTCCGTACTCGCACGTGACCGAGCCGCTGCTCAAGAAGTACACGGGGAAGGGGCATGAAGATATCGAGGCGGTGCTCTTCCCCGAGCGGGCCGAGCACGACGAGGCCCTGCGGTCCGACGCGTTTGCCCCGACGATTGCGGAGGTCGTCGAAGAGTTTAGATTGGACAAGATCGAGGTGCTGGGCTATATCAAAGGAGAGCGGGCGTATTTCTGGACGAAACGGGATCTCTCGCGGATACTCAATGGCGAGATCGATGTGGACAAGATGGATTATCTGGTGCGTGATTCGTACTATACCGGCGTGGCCTACGGTGTGGTGGACAACACGCGACTCATTCACGGTCTGGATTTTGTCAAGGACGAGCTTGTGATCACCGAGAAGGGGATTCTGCCAGCCGAATATCTGCTCTTCTCACGGTTCCTGATGCATCCGACGGTCTATAATCACCATACCGGGCGGATCGCGCAGCTGATGTTCACGGCTGCTCTGGAGGCCCTTATTGGAGCAAAAACCGAAGCTCACGACTTCGCTGCCGCACTGCGAACAATGGACGACGCGGAGATAACCATCCGGCTCAGAAACGCGGAAGGGTATCCACAGGAGATACTGAGGCGGATCGAGGCGCGACGGTTGTTCAAACGCGCGGTTTATACGAACCTCAGCGATCTGGACTCGGGCGTTGTTGACGCATTATGGGACGACCAGAAGGTGCAGGAGCTCAAAGAGGAACTCAGTCAGCGAGCGGGCGTTGACCCACGCTACGTCCTGCTGGACGTGCAAAAGCCCAAGGACGAGGTATTGGCAGAGAGCACAGCGAAGGTGGTCGTCGAGAACGAGTTCCGGAGTTTACGCGAAGTCTCCTCGCTCGTCGCCATGCTCAGTCGTGAGTTTGAGAAGCGCTACAAAATCGGGGTGTATACGCCGGATGAATACCGTGCTGAGGTGAAGAAGGCGGCAGAAGATATGTTATGGCCCTAACTGAAATCGGCCGCGAATCACGCAGCATATCATCACGCCCCTTCCGCCGCTTCGGCGGCAGGCGGGGCGAAGATATCCGCAGGCGATTTCCGACCATACTCCTTCACAACCACATTGACCTGTGAGATCTCCGTTGAGATCTCATTGCCGCGCACGGATTTCCGGCGGCGTTTGCCCTGCTCCTTCGGATTGTACCCGGGCGGGTTCGTAATCAAAATTCGCTTCCGCGCCGATCCCGCAACGTCCTTCCGCATCGGCGTCCCCTGCATGTCCGTGCCGCCCGTTATCTCCAGCACGTAACCGCCGAGCCCGATGATGTCCGCATCCACGACGTCACCGATACGCTTCCCAATGAACAGCGCGTTCGCTTCCGCATCCTTGCCCTCAAGCTTGTACGCCTTCCCGGTCTTCGAATCACTTATCACTATCTGCATCTTCGTGCTCCCTTCACGTTCAACACCTTACACTATCACCTTTCTTACTTAAAATATACCCAACCACGTTGACTGATCTTGGAAACCTCGTATTAACGGCAATTGCCCTCGCGATCACACGTGTGGTGATCAGTCAGCCCCTGCTTATCGTAGCGTTTTATTCCGCCCGGAACTGCCTTCTTCTCTTGATCTCCTGCAGTTCCTCGAGCACCTCCAGCTCTTCGGCCGAAAGCACACCACTGTGTTTCTTGAGCGCCTCAACTTCCTCTTCCCTCAGGTTCACGTAGAGCACGTCGTTCTCGTTGATCTGTCGGCCGACCGTGGGCTTTCGGAGCGCGATCGCAACCTGCATCCCCTGCTCGGCACGCGAGATACGTTCGCCCTTGTCCTGGATCTCGTTGATCGGACCGATGTTCGAGCCATCGAGCTTCAGGAGCTCCACACCCGTCTTGATCTTGCCGGCTAAAATGTCCACACCGACGATCGCGGGTTTGCTCTGTCTGAAGAGGCATCCGGGCAGTATCTTGACCTTCGCGGGCGTGTTCATGCGCTCGAGCAGCGCTCGCTTCTCCTGCTCATGCTCCTGCTTCACCCAGTCCTCGTAATCCTCGATTAGCCGGTAAATCACGTCGCTCACGAAGACCGGAAGCGCCGTCTGCTCAGCTAACTCCTTCGCATCGGGCAGGATACCAACATTGAACCCGAAGATCACCCGTAAATAGCGGTCTCTCACCGTCGTCGCCTCCGTCACATCGTGTTTCGAGATGTTCCCGACGTCCGCGCGCTTGATCGCCTCAATGCCCTGCGCCTTCAATTCCTGCGCGAGCGCTTCCAGCGAGCCCATTGTGTCCGCCTTGATAATGATCCCCTCGGGCACGGTCTCCATTCTCAGCGCGTCGAGTGCGCTCTTCACGTCCGCTTTCACCGCGTCCAGACTCCCCGCCTCAGGCACCACGCGCACCTGCGAGCCCGGCAGCGCCAGCTCCAGGTTCAGTGCCACGACTTTCACACCAGCCGCGGCATGCACGGTCTTCACCCGCTCGAATTTGCGCTCCGTGCGTATCTCCTGGAGTGCACGCGGCTTCAAAAGCCCTTTCACCTTCGTCACGATCGGCTCCTCGTCCAAGCTGCCCACCACAATCGTATCGCCGACGCTCAGCTTGCCATCGTAGAGGATCACGTCGAGCGTGGTGCCGAGCCCCTTCTCCTCCTTCTTCTCCAGGATCGTGCCCACGCCCGCCTCTTCCACATGCAGTCCCAGGGAACGTTCGAAGTACTTCTGTGATAGCCCGATCAGTACCAGGAGCAGATCCGCAATGCCCTCGCCGGTCTTCGCACTCACGGGCACAATGGCAACATTCTTCGTGAAATCCTTTATCCGGTCGTATCGATCAGCCGAGAAGCCCTTCTCGTACAGATCGCCGGCGACGGTATAAATCCGGGTATCGATCTCCTTCTGCAGATACTCTGACTGCATTCGGTAATTGATGATGAAGGGCTGTTTCTTCGAGTGCCAGCCCCTTATCCGGTCGATCTTATTCAGCACGACGACGAACGGTGTCTTCAGCATCCGCAGCACGTTCAGCGATTCGTAGGTCTGCGGTTGAAAGCCTTCCATCACATCGATCACGATGACCGCAACGTCCGCGAGCGCGCTGCCGCGTTTGCGTAACGAGGCGAAGGCATGATGGCCGGGGGTATCAATGAAGAGCAACCCGGGGATGTTGATTCCCGTCCAATCGGACCTCAAGGGCTGGCAAATCGCCTTGATCGTCTCAATAGGAATCTCAGTGGCGCCGATATGCTGCGTAACGCGACCCGCTTCCTTCTCCGCCACCGTGGTGCCTCGCAACGAATCGAGTAACGTGGTCTTTCCGTGGTCGATGTGCCCCACGACTGAGAGTATCGGTGTCCTGATGTCGCGTTTCGTGCTCATACCGCTCGCCCCCCAGACTCATTTCAGTCACGTTTAGTTCTTTTTAGTCCACCAGGAGAAAAAGCCTTTCTGCCCCCCCTCATCCTCGTGGTGGTCTCCTTCTCGCTCGCGCTCCTCCTGATC
This sequence comes from uncultured Halobacteria archaeon, assembly GCA_964522635.1. Classification (GTDB taxonomy): domain Archaea; phylum Halobacteriota; class Syntropharchaeia; order Alkanophagales; family Methanospirareceae; genus JACGMN01. The sequence continues at coordinate 12,254 of CAZFWT010000013.1, forward strand.
AAATTCCTGGAGCAATTCCTTCTGCCGCCTGCTCAGCTTCCTCGGCGTCTGCACCCGTACGCGCACGACCAAATCCCCGCGTTCGTGGCCTTTCAGGTCAGGCATCCCCTTATGCTTCAGCACAAAGGTCGTGCCCGACTGTGTGCCCGATGGTATCTTCAGCCGCTCACTGCCACCATCAATTGTACTCACCTCGATCTCATCGCTGAGCGCTACCTGCGCGAATCGCAGTGGGATGTCACAGATGAGATCGTTTCCCGACCGCATGAAGAAGTCGTGCTCGCGGACATGCATCACGACGTACAGATCGCCCGGGGGTCCGCCACGCTCGCCTGCGCTGCCTTCGCCCGCGATGCGCAACCGACTGCCGGTATCCACGCCTGGCGGCACCTTGACCGTAAGCTCCTTCTTCACCTTTAATCGCCCGCGACCGTTGCAGTGTGTACAGGGAACCTTGATTATCTGACCCGCACCACCACAGCGAGGGCATGCGGAGATAGAAATGAGCTGTGCAAAGCCCTGACGGTGCGCTCTTCGCACCTGACCCGTGCCGCCGCAGTCTGGACAGGACTCCACGCCGCCGGGCGCTGCGCCGGTACCGTCACACGAGGAGCAGACCTGCTCCTTCGTGATGGTTATTCCCTTCTCCACACCCGTCGCCGCTTCTTCAAGCTTGATCTCAAGATCGTACCGGATATCACTCCCGCGCTCCGGGCCATAGCGGTTTTCGGGTCGCCCGTAACCGCGGCCAAAGATATCCTCAAAGAGAGTGCTCCCGAATCCTGCGCCGCCGCCCCTGCTCTGGGTGCGGCCAAATCCGAAATTGCCGCCGAAGATGCCTCTGAACAGATCGCCAAAGATATCCTCAATATCGCCATAGTGCGTGAAATCTGCCCATTCGAAGCCGCCAGGGCCAAAATTAACGCCGGCATGCCCAAAGCGATCGTAATTTACCCGCTTCTGCTGGTCGGACAGTACCTCATAAGCCTCGGAGATCTCTTTAAACTTCTCCTCCGCCTCCTTCGGATCGTCCCTATTCAAATCAGGATGATATTTCTTTGCCAACCGCCGATACGCTCGCTTGATCTCATCCTTCGATGCGCCCCGCTCCACGCCGAGAATGTTATAATAGTCCCCTGTTCCGGCCAACTGCATTACTCCTTCGCTAGCTATCTACATAAAGAAGAGCGCCAGAGCGATATAACGTTTTAGTCCCCGGAGAAGCTTCACTTGTTCACCCCTTTGTTCCATCGGAAATACGCCGCTGAGGGGCACTAAAACCATAACCCTTTATATATAACCTCGAACTACAGTTCATTTGTTCACTGAAACAGTGAAGGTGGTGAAGGCGCGATGAAGGTGCGGGTGGAAGTTACGGATGACGCGGGCGTGAAGTCGTCCATAGAGAAGGAGGGCGATTTGCAGCTTGAGATGCTCAAGCAGGCCACGATTAAAGACGTGCTCAAGTTTTTAGAAGGGCAGCTTGCCCCGATCTCCGTACAGGGCGCTTACGATCCCGATGGCGAGGGGCTCACGATCAAAGAGCGACTTGCGTCTTTCTTGCGCTATGACCATCAGTCACCCCAGGGATGGTTCACGTCTTCACAGGTGCGGCGAATTTACGAAGATAAATTTGAAGAGAGCGTGCGGCTGAGCACCGTCTCGACGTACCTGGCGAGCTTGCATGCCGGAGGCATCTTAGAACGGAAAGGGAGTAGAGCAAAGCGCCAATACCGGGTCGCCACCGAGAACTTGAAGATTCCGGTCCTCTTCGATCTTGGTCCTGGTAGTCCTGAGATAGAGACGTTGAGTGTGAATCGGGACTGTTAATAAGCTTATTTGTGGTCGTTCGTGCCCCTTTGTCGCGAGAGCTCCTCCGGCGCATGTGCCCGGAAGAGCACGGGGCGAGCTCAAAAGATGCGCACGGGATTCTGAAGCAGCTCCTTTATCTGCTCCTTGAATGCCTTGAGCGAGCCCTCGTTCCGCACCACGCGATCGGCCTGCTTCATCGCCTCGCCCATCCCCCAGCGGTTCTCGCGCGCCTCACGCGCCTGGAACTCCTCGAGTGCCAACGAGTCATCGCCTCGCCCACGGTTCTTTATCCGCGTATAGCGCAGCGAGAGCGGCGCGTCAATCAGTATGAGCACAAAATTCGCCCCAAACGCGCGCTTAAACGCTTCTACCTCAGCAACGCCACGGATACCATCAACCACAATGAGCTTATGCTCCGCTTCGTTCCCACCACGCACCATCAGGTCATGTATGCGGGGAATACACCGTTTGGCAATTGCATCAAGCCCCTCATTCGCCCGGAACTCGTTCGCTATTCTGCCTGCATTCTCGTCAGTCACGGGCAGCGTACGCCTCTGGAGCTCCTCCCGTATCACATCGCCCATGGTGATGACGGGAATACCCAAATCCTTCGCAACGGTGGCTGCGACGGTCTTTCCTGATGCAGGTGCGCCGATGAAGGCTAATATCTGTAGCGTTCCTGCAGCCACTTTTCCGCGGCACCTCGGGCAAATCTCCGCTCAGGTGAAGCGTGAAACACGTTAAGGACCGTGAGCACTTCCCCTTTATGCACGGTACCATCGTGGATTGGGAGAAAAACGACCTCCTTAAGACTCCGACGCGTCTCAACGGCCTTGGGGCCGCCCGGCGCTCCAGCTAAAACCACACCAAGCGCATGTCGCAATGTGGGACAGGGTAGAACAATTGACTTCGGTGGAATCTCAACCTCGTCTATCTTGATCGCCACGGTCTGGTCTTTCTGCACGTCTTTGTCCTCCCGGGCGATGAGCATCTCCCACTCACCATGGGGGCCCACGGAATAGCCATATCTATACGCTACTGTCTCCAGCACGCACGTCTCCCCGCCGATCTCATCCTCCCAGTACACATACTTTATCTTCGCCATGTTCTTGGATTAGAGTAGAGCATCACTAGTCTTTAAAGTTTTCCGGTTGAGCCGCGCCAACTGCTTGTCCCAGTACTCATCCATCACCTTCGATTCCGCAGAATTCTCGAAGACAAGCACAGCCCGGTCCGCCTGCGTGATCACGCCGAGATAGTTCAACATGATGCTCTCCCACTCGTTCTCGGTCAGCCCTCGACCGACCGCGGCCTCGATTACCTCGCGTTTGAAGATCAGCCGCTGGTCACCACGTATCCTGATCAGCATCCCGAAGCAGCAGAAGGTTGCGTTATTCGCGGCATTATCCGCGCAGAGCGCCTGTGCCGCCCGCATATTTACCGGTATCGCCTCAAGAAATACGCTCACCATCTTCGGTTACCGTACCGTAAAGACCACTTCTTCTCCATGCTCTCGTGTTCTGATTTTTACCTCGTGCAAGGGCGCCGCGCTAACCGCCTCCGCCGCGAGTTCTTTCAACTCCTCACGGCTGAAGACTGCAGCTGCGTCAACCGTTCGCCCCTCGACGACCTCCGCCCGCCCCTGCTGGATGACGTATGGCTGCGCATTGGCACCCCGTGCGGCAAGCTCGCGCGCGATTTCCGTCACCTCCTCACGGGCCACGAGTCCCTTGAAGACCGTGGTGATCACCTCGAAATCAACAGCCGCGTGAACGCAGACTTCGAGCGTGCGTTTTACCCGTTCCGCAACTCCCGTGGCCCGCGTTAGCTCGTCATACCGCGCCCCGGAAGAGAGCGGTGCCTTAATATCAAGGAAGAGTTTCTCAACGAGTCCCTTTTGCAGTATCGATGCGACCGCTTCGGGATAATAGCCACAGGTCTGCACAGCAACGAGCAGCCCGTGCTTCCTGGCAACGACCGCAAGTGCTTCCAGTGCCCCATGCTGCATGAACGGTTCACCACCCGAGAGAACCACCGCATCGATGAAGCACTTGTTCTTCACGATCTCAGCCTCAAGGTCCTCCAGGTTCACGTAGTTCGAGCCCGCGAGGATCTGCGCATTCTGACAGTAAATGCAGTTGAGCGGGCAACCGCGCAAAAAGATGACCATGGCGGTCTTGCCGCGCCAATCGATGGTCGAAACGGGGACGATATCGCCGAGGTTTACGGATACCATGCGTCAGAAATAATCGACAACGCGCTCGAGAGCCCGAGCAATGAGTTCGGCGCAGTTCGTGAGATCCCGTAAGCTCAACAGCTCTACCGGCGAGTGGATATAGCGAGTGGGAATGCTCACGATGCCCGTGGGAATTCCGCTCTTTGTCAGATGGATTACGCTCGCATCGGTATTCCCCCCGTCCTCGACGCTGAGCTGGTATTCAATATTGTACTGAGCTGCAGTCTCTTTGAGCCATTTTAGAACCGCAGGCGGGGTGATAATGCCGCGGCCTGAGGCGTCGGAGACGGTAATCACGGGGCCTTTTTCCAGCTCCACGGGCCGGTCCTTCTTCTCTATGCCTGGATGGCCGCCCGCGACATCCACATCGATCGCTAAAGCAACGTCCGGCATGAGCGCATACGCAGAGGTTCGCGCACCTTTCAGGCCCACTTCTTCCTGCACGGTGCCCACCGCATACACCTCACAGTCCGTGGTCGTTCGCTTGAGCGCCTCGATCATTACCGCAACTCCTGCGCGGTTGTCAAAGGCCTTACAGGTGACCCGTTCGTTACCGAGATCGGCGAGATGGCGATCGAGGACAATAGGAGTCCCGACCGAAATGCCCATCTGCTCCACCTCTTCTCTGCTCCGCGCACCGACATCGATGAACATATCTTCGAGTTTGATCACCTTCTCGCGCTCTTCCTTCTTCATTCCATGCGGTGGCTTCGAGCCGATGACGCCGTAGAGACCGCCGCCTCTCGCCTGCAGAATTACGCGCTGATTGAGCAGCGTTTGGTCAAACCAGCCGCCAATGGGTGAGAAGGTGATGAACCCCTCGTCATTGATATGCTTCACCATGAGCCCGATCTCATCGAGATGCGCTGCGAGCATCACTGAAGGCTTCTTCCCATGTCGCGTCGCGATCAGGTTCCCCAGCTTGTCGATTGAGATCTCGTCCGCATAGTCATCAAGCTCCGCCTCGATAATCGCCCGTACCTCATTCTCGTAGCCCGAGATGCCATGTGTCTCCGCCAATTTCCTCAGCAGTTCTTTCAGTTCAGCCATTTTGCGAGAGAATCCCGCCTCCCGGATTTGAACCGGGGACAGCACGGTGTCCGCGCGCGGTAATAAGATCTTCGGGAGGTGATCTAAAACGCCACACTACAGCCGCGCACTCTTCCAGACTGAGTTAAGGCGGGACATATGTACATATCTACAGTCACATATAAATAGTGCTCTGTGCGCCCTTCCTGGCCGAAGTATCTCCGCCCCGTTCACCATTGGGTACCGAACGGGAACTCCGTGAACATAACCACATCTACCAGCTCGTGTTCCTCGAGCAGCTCTTTCCCCTTCGCCATGAAGAGGTAGCCATCGGCCTTTGCGAGCGTGGTGATAGCGCCCGAGCCTGAGAGAATGGGGGTAGCGAGAGGATGCTCTTCCGGGCTCCTGGGCGCGATGAGGTTGACGAGCACGTATTCGTTTCGCCCCGGCTCGGAGAAGATACGCTGCGTCACCGTTGCTGTGATTATCCGGCCAGGTCTGCCCGCACCTTCGGTTGCGAAGACCGCACCTGAGAGTCGACGAAGCAGGGGTGCCACGAACTGGTTAAAGGTGACCAGCGCGGACGTGGGATTCCCGGGCAGGCCGAATATCGGCCGTTCCTGTATCATGCCGAAGATGAAGGGCTTACCGGGTTTAATGTCAACGCCGTGCACGAGGATCTCGCCTCGCGCCTCTATCGCTTTGGGAAGCAAATCGCCAACGCCGGCCGAAGTACCGCCCGATGCGAGAATAACGTCTGCTTCTTTCTCTGTCGCTCGTTGTATCTTTTGGGTAAGTGCTTCGAGGGTATCCCAAGCAATCCCCAAAGCGTACGGGATACAGCCGAGCGCACGCACCGAATCGCAGAGGGTCTGTGCATTCACATCGTAAATCTTCGCCGGGGGAAGCGTTTCGCCCGGCGCGACGAGCTCATTACCCGTAGAGAGAATGGCAACACAGGGTTTTTGATGCACGAGGACTTCCTTGAGTCCGCATGCCGCCAGAACACCGGTCGCACGGGGCGTGAGTACCGCGGCAGTTGTTAGTATCCGCTCGCCTCGTTTGATGTCCGAGCCCGCACGCATCACGTTCTCAGCCGGAGCGACCGGTTTGAAGATCTTCACCGCTCGGACCGATCTGCCCTCACGGTGCTCCTCATACTCAGCGGTGTTCTCGATTTTGACAACGGCGTTGGCGCCTTTGGGAAGTGGTGCGCCCGTTGATATACCAATGCAAGAGCCTTCAGTCACGGTTTGCGTGGACCGCTTGCCGGCAAAGAGCGCGCCCCGTAGCATCAGTGAGAGGGGGTGGTCTTCATCGGCATAGAAGGTATCCGAAGCCACGACCGCGTAGCCATCCATTGTTGAGCGATCAAATGGCGGGACGTCGAGCGCGGAGACAACGTCGGCTGCAGCAATGCGACCGAGTGCCTCAGTAATGCTCACCCGTTCCACCGTGCGGCCGCTCCTCGTCCGGCTCTCCACGAGCGCGGTTGCAACGCGTGCAATAAGCGCCTCTACGTCCTGCTGCTCAGTGATCTCCAAGAACTGCTTCCCCATTGAACGTGCTTACTTACTTACTTAGAAAGAACGTTCAGTTCAATCAGAGAAAAAGCTTCAGGCCTCTAGTCTGTTGTCTCCGTGGACTCGTCACTGCGCTTTGACTGTTTTTTAGCGCCGTATCCCAAGGCCGTGAACATCTCCACCGGGAATGGAAAGATGACCGTCGTCGCCTTCTCCTCCGTCGCCTCTTGGAGGGTCTGGAGCATCCGAATGAACATCCCGCCTTCCTCTTTCTGGAGGACATTCGCCGCCTCTGCGATCTTCTTCGCCGCCAGGAACTCCGCATCTGCCTCGATCACGCGTGCCCTTCGGTTCCGCTCCGCCTCAGCCTGCGCGGCCATTGCCCGCTGCATCTCCTTCGGCAGCTCCACATCCTTGATCTCCACGGCCGAGACCTTGATCCCCCAGGGGTCCGTCGCCTCGTCGATTATCTGCTGCAGCTCCCTGTTCAGCTTCTCGCGCTCCGAGAGCAATTCGTCCAGTTCCGCCTGCCCGATAACACTGCGGATGGTTGTCAGTGCGATCTGGGATGTGGCATACTGATACTGCTGCACCTCGGTTACCGCTTTCTCGGGATCCAGCACGCGGTAATACACCACGGCATTGACCCGTGTCGTCACGTTATCCTTGGTGATAACCTCCTGCGGCGGGATATCGAACACGGAGACGCGTAAGTCAATCTTCACCATGGACTCGAAGATCGGGATGATCAAGAACAGCCCGGGCCCTCGTGCACCGACCAGGCGCCCGAGTCTGAAGATAACGCCGCGCTCATATTCCTTGACCACCTTGATTGAGGATGCTAAGAGCAAGATGACAAAGAATAATACCCCAATAACCCATTCGTAAGCCATGTGTCAGCTTATCACCTTCTCCTAACCCTTTATAGGCCCCGGGTATATATATACTTTTTGCATTCTGCCTTTGCAGGGCGTTCGCGAGGATTCTAAAAGGGTTAAATGCACCGGCGAGCAAGTAAGAGCATAATGGAAGAGAAAACGGCCGTCCCATCACAGCACAAGCGCAATCTAAAGCAGCAGTATAACTGCGCGATACTCACGATCAGCACCTCAAAATACTGGAAGCGAGCACGTGGTGAGAACGATCCCGACGATCGTTCGGGAGAGATAGCGCAGGAGCTCGCGCATCAGCATGGACACGCGGTCGTGTACTATGAGGTGGTGCCCGACGATGAGACACAAATTGGTGACGGTATAGCCCGCGCGCTGCGCTCGGATGCCGATTTCATCATCACCACCGGCGGAACCGGCTTGACGACGCACGATATCACCATAGAAGTCGTGGGGCACCTGTTGAAGAAGGAGATCACGGGATTTGGCGAGCTCTTCCGGCTCAAGAGCTATGAGGAGATCGGCACGGCGGCGGTATTGAGCCGTGCACTCGCCGGCGTGATCGATCAGAAAGTGATCTTTTGCTTGCCCGGATCACCTAACGCGGTCGAATTGGCACTGCGGGAGATCGTCCTGCCTGAGCTTGCGCATATCCTGAAGCACGTGCGCGAGTAAAATGCTGTTCGACCGACGTCGACGGCCGCGGCGTAAAGTAACGTAAAGTAACAGCAATAATGAAGAGGAAACGAAGTGGGGTCGGTGCGATTTGAACGCACGATCGGCGAGTCTGGAGCCCGCTGCCCTACCGGACTAGGCCACGACCCCCCTTTTCCAGTATACCTGTAAGGCTACTACTTTATTAAATTACGCTACGCAGCAGGCAAGAGATCGCCGCAGATCTCCCGCATCTTCGCCTCGCCCTCACGTGGCCCGCGCATGATGAGCAGATCGCCGCTCTTGATCACCGCACTCCCCGCGGGGTTATACACCCACTTGCCCTCTCTTCGCCTGATGGCGAGGATGAACATCCCGGTGCGGGTCTCGATTCGCAGCGTCTTGAGTGTCTGGTCAAAGATCTCCGGGTTCTTCGCCTCCATCTTCAGAATTATCTCATCGGATTCCTCGATCGAGGCACGGAAGACCGGATGTAAGGGGATGTCACGGAGCACGACGTCCGCGATCTCGTAAGCGGCATCTGAAAGGATCTCTGAGGACCATGCGATGTGCAGTAAGCCACGGAACTCTGCGAAATTGCTCCGTTTTGTCACCCCGCGCGCCGCCTCGATCACCAGGATCTCCAGCTCTTCCTTCATCCGATCCATCGACTCCTCCATGTTCTTCACCTCTTGCGCGATCTCTTTACTGTAAAAACGAACGGCGGAATACGCGAGCCCGACCATGAGCTCCGACACGTTCTTCATATCCGCGATAAGATCTGCAATCTCCTCGGTGAGTCTCTTCCGCTTGAGCCCTTCTTCCGTCTCCTTCTCGCGCTCCTTATATTCACGGCCCGTCGCCAGTTTACAGAACGCGGGTATGCCCTCAGTCGGACCGGAAGTAATGATCAGATCGTTCTCCAGCAGTCGCTCGTCCTTCTCCGGCGAGAATATCCATTGGGAGCCACGTTTCAACGCCAGGACGTGCATACCCGTCTCCGTCTCGAGCTTCAACTCCGCTAACGACTTATTCCTCAGGGTTGACGGGGGCTTAATCCGTACATTGATGATCGCTTCCTCAAAATCCTCGCGGTCAAGATAGTCGGTGATACTCACTGAGGTCGCAACCTTGGCAATGTCGCCCGCGGCATTCGCGATCTTCTCCGCAGCCGAGGCGATCTGCAAGATGCCGACGAACTCAAAGGCGTCTTCGATGTTCCGCACACCCAGCATGATCGCGATGCGCAGCTTATAGAGGAGCGAGTGCATCGTCTGCTCTAATTTGAACACCTCGTTCGCGATCTCAGGATTGTTGTAGATGATGGCGGAATACGCAAGGTCGAGCATCGAGCTCGAGATATCCTTCATCTCTACGAGCACCGCCTTCGCATTGAACGTACTAATCTCGTCCCGCAATTCCTCTTGCGTCTTCACTGCCTTTGCACACCACCACTACGTAAGAGCTATATCCGCCCCCAGGGTAAGCATATCCTTGAAGAAGAAGGGATATGAGATCTTTACGCTGTCCACGCCTTTGACCACCGATTCGCCCTGCGCTGCAAGCGCCGCGATCACCAGCGCCATTGCCAGGCGATGGTCATCGTGAGCAGAGACCGCTGCGGCCTTCAGCGCCGTGCCACCCGTCCCTTCTATAATGAGGCCATCATCCTTCTCCGTTATCCGCACACCCAGCTTCGTGAGCTCCTCGGCGAGGAATCGCAGCCGATCGGTCTCTTTAAACCTGAGATGCGCCACGCCCGAAATTTCTGTCGTGCCCGCAGCAACAGCGGCCAACACCGCAATCGTCGGTACCAGATCGGGATTCTCACGCATGTCTACCGTGATCGCCTCTAAACCGCCTGATTCTGTGCCGCACACCTCGACAACGCCCGCTGACTGGTCCCAGTGGAGAGAGGCACCCATCGCCTCCAGTAATGCCACGATCCTCGAGTCGCCCTGCGCGGACGGGAAGAGATTCCGGACCCTGAGCCGGGAATTCGAGAGGGCAGCAGCCGCTAAGAGATACGAGGCGGATGAAAAATCGCCTGGGACCGTATAGCGTGGTAACGTGTACGCCTGTCCACCTATTACCGGGAACAGATAATCGCGAGAACCTTCGGGACACGAGCTGGGAATGTCAACGCCCGCCTGCCGCAGGACCTCGGTCGTCATTCTCATGTACGGTACTGAACTAAGATTGGTCGCCAAAATATAAGAATCATGCTCCACGAGCGGACAGGCGATGAGCAAGCCTGAGACGAACTGCGAGCTCTGGGACGCATTGAACGTGGTCTTTCCGCCTTTGAGTGGCCCGCATACCACGAGCGGCGCAGTCCCATCTCCTTTCGTCGAGATCGCCTCCGCACCGAGATCCGTGAGGGCAGTCAAGAGCGCCCCGTTTGGACGCTTACGTAACGAATCGTCCCCGGTTAACACCGTAACGCCCTCACACAACGCAGCGACCGCGGTGAAGAAGCGGAGCGTTGTGCCGGAGTTCTCGGCATTGAGCACATCGTCTGGCGTCGCTGGTTGTCCGTCAACACCGTCTATCGTCAACTTCGGGACCGGGTCATCGCGAATCACCGCAATCCCTGCACCCAGCGCCCGCGCCGCGGCCATCGTAGCTTCCGTGTCACCCGAGAGTAATGGATAGAAAAGCTCACTCCGCTTCGCCAACGCGGCGATGGTGATGGCCCGATGGGTATAGCTCTTCGATGGTGGTGCGATACCTTCACCTTCGATCGTGGACCTGCGTACCCGCGCGTTCATGAGAGACGTGAATTGTCGATGATAGCGAGATTAATCACCTGACCTCCTGATCATTCGTGACTGGAATCCGTGATAGACGGAGAAGCCTTCGACGAGCCGCGTCTCCGCTTTGGCATCAAAGGAGACACTAGGGGAATATAATGCGTTCGGCGATGCGCGACCCACAACACGTGCAAGACCTTTGCTCAGCTTCAGGTACACCGTACCGGTCACACGTTTCTGGGTCTGATCGATGAAGGCGTTGAGGTCGTCGTAGAGCGGATCCATAACCAGACCCTGGTAGACCAGCTCACCCCAGGCCTGATCCACAGCTGCTTTAAATCGGAGCTCGTTGCGCGTGAGCACGAGCCCCTCGAGATCGCGGTGCGCCTTCAGCAGTATCGTGGCCGCGGGATGCTCGTAGTTCTCGCGCGCCTTGAAGCCCAGGACACGATCCTCGATCATATCCGTCCGCCCGATACCGTGCGTGCCGCCCACCTCGTTCAGCCTTGTGATGAGTGAGACGCCATCCATTCGCTCGCCATTCAGCGCGACGGGAACGCCATGCTCAAAGCCAATCTGTAGCAGTTCCGGCTTCTCCGGTGCCGCATCCTGGGAAACGGTCCAGTTATAAATCGCTTCTGGCGGGTAGGCCACGGGATCCTCCAATTCGCTTCCCTCTATGCTTCTGCTCCAGATGTTCTCGTCGATGCTCCAGCGCTTCTCTGATTCAAATGCTATACCGTGCTTCGCCGCATACGCGTGCTCCTCTTCGCGTGTCAAACTCAACTCTCGTACCGGCGCCACAACTGTCAGATCGGTAGCTCTGAAGATGGCATCGAATCTGAGCTGGTCGTTGCCTTTGCCCGTACAGCCGTGTGCCACTGCTTCGGCATCCCGCTTCTGCGCGACCTCCACCACTTTCTTTGCAATCAATGGTCGCGCAATGGCCGTGCCCAGTACGTATCCCTCGTAGTCCCCGTTCGCTTTGATCAACGGGAAGAGGTAATCGCGGACGAACTCATCCTTGGCATCGACGAGGATAGTGACATCCGCGAGCTTCTTAGCCCGATCCACGCCCTCTTTGATGTCGGACTCGGGCTGCCCCACGTCCACCAGCACGGCGATCACTTCATCGTACCCGTACTGCTCGCGGAGCACCGGGATGCAGACCGAGGTGTCCAAGCCTCCGGAATATGCCAGCACTACGCTCTTCATTGCGCCCGCTTATATCTCGCCTCCTTCATGTCAGTAACGAAAAATTCACCGCCCAGGTGGCATAAGGGGTTCGCTTTCTCAAGATCCAGCACGCCTGGAGCTTTCCAGTACTCGTCCTTCACCTCCGCAGCCACGACCCGGCCCGTTATCCAGATGTGATCACCCAACTCGACCGCGTGCTCGCGTTTGCATTCGAGCCATGCAAGCGCTTCTTTTATCCGCGGCGGGTTCACCGTACTGGCTCGTGCCTCTGTTAAGCCCGCGTGCGTGAGCTCGCACTCCTCATACGGGTAATCCGTCTCTAGGACGTGCAGACGCTCACCAAGCTCTTTCCCCACCACATTGACGACGAACTCGCCATTCGCCTGGATATTTCGCCAGGTATCGTGCGCCGGATTGCAGGAGAAGCCGTACAGCGGTGGATCAAAGCTAATGGGCGAATTGAAGCTGAACGGCGCGGCATTTGCGATACCCCGAGCGGATACGGTGGTAATCACCACAGCAGTGCGAACAAGAACCTTATGAAAGGTATTTTTTGCAAGCTCCATTTTCGGAAACCGTTCTTCTCCCTTTGATGACCCTTACAATCATGCGCCTGCGAGGTTATAAATCTTCCGGTTTCGCGCCGCTCTCGCGTGCGGAGCCAAAATAAGGAGTTTACGCCGCTACCAGTTCTTCGCCCTTATCAATAACGATCGTACACGGCGTCGGGAGCTTATAGCTCGCGCGGCGGAGCGCTTCCCGGGCCTGCTCGACGTTGTCCGGCTCGACGCCAACGGAGAGCATTCTCTGCCCGCTCTTCACCCGTGCCGCCGTTCCCACTGCCCGGCCAAACGCATGGCGCATGCCACTCGAGACGCGGTCCGCACCCGCACCGGTCGCCAGCTTGTTCTCGCGCAGCACGTGGTGCGGATACAGTCGAATCTTCAGGTAGAAACCCTTCCGCCCCACGCCCTTCACCAGATACCGATTCGCGAAGATCCGCGCCGCTTCGAGCGCATTGTGCCGAACCTGACAGGCCTCTTTGGCGACTAAGGACAACGTCACCGGGAACTCGACACTGGCATTGCCCATATCGAAGATGGTGATCTTGCTACCGGGTACGCCACCCATGTACTCCCGTCGCACATACGCATGTCCTGACACTCGCGTGTACATACGAGCTGGCTTTCGGCTCATTTTTGGCTCCTACTATTCAATCCCCCTGCGCCTTAAAAACCTTTCTTCAGGATGAGTGAGGGGTACCCGAGGTACGGAACGCGGACTTTCGCCACCGCGATGACCCACTCGGGCTTCACCGGCTCGACACCCAGCATGGGCTGGTCATATCCGGAGTTATTATCGCCTTTCGTGATATAGCCCGCGTGTGGCGCCGGCCTGCCATCCGGCATTGCTTCGCCTTCCTCCACCCAGTACATTGCTCGATGGATGATGGGCGTTGCCGAGGTGAGCCCGTTCGGACGATAGATGACCACATTCCCGTAGTTGTTGAACGAAGCATATCCACTGAGTTCTCCCTCTTCATGGGTCGTAATGGTCGTGCGGTGCGGCGCCTGCACGAGAATCAAATCGCCCACCTGCATATTCGGCTCCATGCTCCCCGATTCAACGGCGAAGCCAATGTGCCACGAGCCCGTGGCCGCATAGGCGACCGAAACGATAAGCACGACGATGACCAACGCTTCCAACAGACTCCTGCCCAATTCGAGCAGTACCTTCTTCGTCTCCATGCTCCCTGCGTAGTTCCTCATAGTATAGAATACCTGAGGAATAAAAGAGGCACGAGAACCGCACGCTGTATGCACGGTGCGAATCGCCCCGGTAAAACATTCCAAAAGGTTTATAATCCTCTTAACACTTATCACACACATTCACCTCACCAATGACCAGTTCCACCGGCTTTGTCTATCACGCGGATTACTTGCGTCATGACACGGGCTTTCATCCCGAGAGCGCGGATCGATTGCTCAGTATCATGCGGAAATTAGAGCAGCAGGAGCTCATCACGCGGCTGGAACATATCCTTCCGGAGCGGGCGTCGATCGAGGCCATCACGTACGTGCATACTGGCGAGTACGTGCGGAAGGTAGCGGAAATGAGTGAGCTGGGTGGTGGTATGCTCGATCCTGACACGCCGATCTGCGCTGCGACGTACGATATCGCCCTGCTCGCGGCAGGCGGGCTCATTAGTGCGGTCGATAGCGTGATGGGCGATGAGAACGCCCTGAAACAGGTTTTTGCACTGGTGCGACCGCCCGGGCATCACGCGAACGCGAGCCGCGGCCGAGGGTTCTGTATCTTCAATAATATCGCGATCGCCGCGGAATACCTGAAGCGCGCGTACCGCCTAAAACGTATTCTCATTGTGGACTGGGACGTGCACCACGGGAATGGCACGCAGGAGATCTTCTTCGAGGACCCCGCCGTTCTCTATCTCTCCACCCATCAATATCCACACTATCCCGGAACGGGCTGGATAACGGAGGTGGGCGCGGGAGACGGGGCGGGGTTTACCGTGAATATCCCGCTCCCCATTGGTAGCGGTGATGCTGATTATCTCTTCGCGCTCACCTCAATCCTGGTGCCAATAGCGCGTGAGTTCCAGCCTGAATGTGTGCTTGTCTCCTCGGGTTTTGATGCGCATTCGACCGATCCACTTGCCTCAATGAACGTTTCTACCAACGGTTTTGGCTCATTTGCCGACCTCGTTCTGGCGATAGCGAACGAGCAGTGTGGAGGGCGGGTCATATTGACGTTAGAGGGCGGTTATAACCATGATGCGCTCGGCGACTCAGTGCTGGCAGTCTTCCATTCGCTCCTGGCAGGGACAGGTGCACTCCCGGAGAGCGGCGATGTGCGTCCGAGTGCGAAGGTACTGGAACGGGTCGCGGATTTAAAAGCGGTGCAACGGGCGTATTGGCGTATGTAATCGAAGATCGAGTCGTCATGCAGGCATTCCGTAAAATGAAGGGGAGTCGCATACATGAGCGATGGTAAAGGGGCAGGAGGCATAAACGAACGGTGTGGGATCGTGGGCATCGTGCTCAGCACGGGTGATGCGGCCTTACCGATCTATTATGCGCTCTATGCGTTACAGCATCGCGGGCAGGAATCTTCAGGCATTGCTGTGTCTGGGCACGCTGCAGCTGAGCGCGCGGAGGCGGTTAAGCTGCTCAAGGGTATGGGACTTGTATCCGAAGTCTTCTCCAGGCAACAGATTGCCGCGTTAACCGGAACTATGGGTATCGGGCACGTCCAATATTCCACCAGGGGTGCGACCAGGGTCGAAACCATTGAACCGTTACTGGTCACGTATCGGAACGGTGAGCTGGCCATCGGCCTCAACGGCAGTCTCGTCAACGCCGCCGCCTTGCGGAAAGAGCTGGAGCGTGACGGGCGGATATTTCATTCGGACTCGGATACTGAGGTAATCGCGCAGTTACTCGTGAAGGATCTGATGCACCATACCCCGCTGGAGGCCGTGAAGGATCTGATGCGCCGCGTCGTCGGCTCGTATTCTTTGGTTATCTTGATGGACACATCGGTACTCGCGGTGCGGGATCCGCTCGGCATAAAACCACTCTGCATCGGCGCCCTGAAGGATGAAGCGGGAAACCGCACGGGTTATATCGTGGCGTCCGAGAGTCCTGCAATTGACACCCTGGGCGGGGAGTTACTGCGAGACGTCCGCCCTGGCGAGGTACTACTGCTCAGTCCTCCGGAAAGCCCGGGGAGTCAGTGGCGAGAGCGCCCAAAAGGTGTGCAGTTTGAGAGCAACCAGTTATACCGTGGGATCAACAGCGCGCATTGTATCTTTGAATACGTCTACTTCGCACGTCCAGACTCGGTAATCGATGAACAATTGGTATATGACGTGCGGCTGCGAATCGGGGAGCGCCTGGCAGAGGAACATCCGGTAGAGGCTGACATCATCTCCCCCGTCCCTGACTCAGGCATTACCTACGCCATCGGCTACGCGCGGCGTTCGGGCATCGATTACATGGAAGGCCTGATCAAGAACCGATATGTCGGACGGACGTTCATTATGCCGGAGCAATCGACGCGCAACACGGCGGTTCGCCTGAAGTTAAACGTGGTACACGCGAATGTTGCGGGGAAGCGCGTCGTGCTTGTGGATGACAGCATCGTGCGCGGGACGACCTCGCGAATAATCGTGGATCATTTGAAGAAGAAGGGGGCACGAGAGGTCCATCTGCGAATCGGGAGCCCACCGATTATCGCGCCGTGCTATCTCGGGATCGATACACCGACGCGTGATGAGCTCGTCGCCTGTGGGCGGAATCTCGACGAGGTCGCGGCGTTTTTACACGCCGATTCCGTCCGTTACGTGAGCCCCGAGGGGCTGATCGAGGCCGTTGGTATCGATGTGAGCAACCTCTGTCTGGGCTGCGTCTCCGGTAACTATCCCGTGGAGATACCGGGTGAACAGTGTATAGCACGGCAGTTGCGACTCTCGCACTTTGCCTGACGGTTCGTTGTGGTGTGTACGGGAAGAGCGCAACGAAAGGTTAATATGTAAAGGTGATGTATCTTCTTTCTGTAGAGGGACATACAGGTGGTGGCCAAAACGAAGACGCTTGTGACCTGTATAGACCGAGATGATGATATCGGTTGGAAAGCGGGCTTAGTAACACCTATTATTGGTAAGGAGGCGCTGTTATCCGCGGCAACGAAGCTAGCACTCGCCGATGCCGAGGAGTCGGACGTCAATGCGATCTTCGAGGCGGTTCGGATCTATGAGCAGTTAAGGACTGGCGACACGGGAGTCGAGCCGGAGGTCGTGCTTATCGCCGGAGATCGGAGTGTCGGTGCGGTTTCGGATAGGAAGATTGGCCAGAAGCTTGACGACGTCCTCGCTCAATTCCACGCTGACTCTGCCATCCTTGTCAGCGACGGTGCGGAGGACGAATGGATTATCCCGATCATCCAGTCGCGCGTGAAGATCGACTCTGTACGGCGTGTGGTAGTGAAGCAGATAGAGCCGCTGGAGAACACGTTTTACGCGCTCAAGCGCTTAATGGAGGATCCCAAGATTACCCGGACGTTCTTACCCCCGCTCGGCCTGATTCTCTTTTTATTAGCTGTTTCTTTGCTCTTGAATCTCTCGGGCGAGACACTTGGGCTTATCCTGGGTATCGTTGGCGTTTACCTCATGCTCAAGGGCACGGGACGCGAGAATCTCATCATCGAGTTCGCCGACAGCGTGAAGCAGTCCTTCTATACCGGGAAAATCTCGTTCGTGACGTACATCGTCGCCCTTGTGCTGCTCCTGGTGGGCACCTCACAAGGTATCATGGGCTATACGGATGCGAGTGCTGAGATCGGCGAATGGTTCTTGCTTAGCCTGGTGTACTTCATCAACTCCAGTATCTGGTGGTACATCGGAGCCGCGCTCGCCCCCATCATTGGGAGGATGATGAGTATGGTGATCGAAAAGGAACGGATCGTACGACACTGGGCCATTCTCTTCTCGATCATTGCCTCCGGGCTGATCCTCTGGGGTGGGAGCGAGGCCATCATCTGGTTGAGCAAGGATGTGCAACCAATGGGTTACTTTACCCTCTTCTTCTCGATCCTTGGCGCTATTCTCCTTTCCTTCATGGGCGTGAAGCTGTCGCTGTACATGCGTGGCACGCAGCCGAAAGCGCATCGAGAAGATGCGGCATGCGTCGACTCCGCCGAGGAAAGCGCGACACGAGAGTAATGCTACTGTGCGCTTCGAGGGTGGGGGTTACCGGTGCAATGAGTGCCCTGCGTTCCTGTGTTCAAAATAACACTAATACCAGATATAGTATGTAAAATTCAAAT
>CAZFWT010000014.1:0-30170 GCA_964522635.1 uncultured Halobacteria archaeon
GTGAGGGGGCTCATAGCAGCTTCCGGGAGGAGGTGGCTATGAGCTCTACTCGACATGAGCTCAAATTTGATCTCTGAGTAGATCACCGCGTAGTTGATGCAGACGTCGACGACGTGCCGGAGTTCCGTGGATCTCGATTTGAGCGTTCCGATTCGTGCAGGGAGATTGTAAAAGAGGCTCTTTACCTCGATGCTCGTACCCACCCCGCGCGTGATTCGCCGCCGCTCCTTTACCGCTCCACCCGCAATGGTAAGCTGGGTGCCGAAAGCCTCACTCGCATGCCGTGTGCTCACGGACACCCGTGAGACTGCCGCGATGCTTGGTAACGCCTCACCGCGGAAGCCCAGCGTATGCAGGGATAGCAGATCCTCAATCTGTTTTATCTTACTCGTCGCGTGCTTCTCGAATGCAACCTCAACATCCTCTTCGCTGATACCACCGCCATCGTCCGTGACCCGGATATACTCTCTACCGCCATTGCCCAGCTCCACAAGTATATGGCTGCTCCCCGCATCGATCGAATTCTCGATCAGCTCTTTCACGACCGATGCAGGGCGATCGACGACCTCACCAGCAGCAATTTTACCGATCGTCTGCTCCTCAAG
Organism: uncultured Halobacteria archaeon; assembly: GCA_964522635.1. Classification (GTDB taxonomy): domain Archaea; phylum Halobacteriota; class Syntropharchaeia; order Alkanophagales; family Methanospirareceae; genus JACGMN01. Next base: position 606 of record CAZFWT010000014.1, read on the forward strand.
GGCAAAAATACTTCTCATAGCGTAGCTTGGTCATCCCGGCACGTCAAGTCAAATGCGCGACAACTTCGCTAACGCGTTCGTTTAAAGGGTAGGCGAGGCTGCGTGGCAATTTGATGTCGATAATCACCAAAGCGCGGGGAAACCCCTGCGAAGCTGGAGAGTGATTGCTGCTTGCGCAGATACGTGATATGCCGGAACGTCCGCAGGATCTCATCCAACCGTTTTCGTTGCTCTTCCGCCGAAATGCCATCTTTTCCATCGCCTTTTCCCTCAACATCTTTATAGAACTGTTCGATGAGCTCAAAGAGCTCTATGAGCTCCGTATCATCGACATACGTGCTGACGAGCTCCTGTAGTTCATCATATACCTCTTTCAGAGCTTTCTTGAAGCTTCTGACACTCTGGCCCAGTAAGCTCATCTCGCAGTCGCTCAACTCGCGCTCGAGTCGATCGAGCGTCCAGCCGCTTGCTAAAAGCCGCACCTTAGGATAGAATCGCTTGACGTATTCGGGCTTCTGAGCCAGAATGTTGCGGAGACTTACGAGCCCAATGACCACGCCATTTTCGACGACCGGCAGTCGCTTGATGCGCTTCTCAGCCGCGATTTCACTGGCCTCATCGAGCGAAGTATCTGGTGCCACCGTGATCAGTGGCGAGGTCATGATCTCCTTTGCCCGCACCTCATCGGCCCGCTTATTCTTCAAGAGCACTTTCAAAGCAACGTCTCGCTCGGTCACGATCCCGGTCGGTTTGCCATCCGCAGTGATAACGACACTGCCGATCTCCAGCTCTGCCATGTTCTTCACGATCTCTGTGACCCGCGCATCTTCGTCTACCGTGATGATGGGATGGCTCATCACATCGCGAACTCTCAGCTCTCTTTGACCTTCCTCTGTGGGCATGCTTCTCATCCTTCTTCTCGTTTTATCGGGTAGCTAGAATGCAACCTTATCTGCTCGAGGACACGTGGTGAGTCAGCGAAGACCGCGCCGAGATCCACGGTACCTACCACATCCACCACGCCTAACGCCGCAACAGCTTCTCCTGTTGAATTTCGAATCGGAGCAACAACCACGGGAACATGCGCATACCTACCGGTAAGCGGTGTCGTGCGTATAACCCGATTTTCCTCAAGCACGCGCTCCAGGACAGGGCCGGAGTACTCGAAATCGAGCACTTTCCCCTTCTCCACGCAGACCCCCCGCTTATTCTTGCTCCGCATAGTGGCAGGAATGACCAGCAACTCATTCACTGCTGTGGCAATCGGTGCGAGTTCTTCCGCAGTGGAATCTTCATGTATCATGCTTATCCCCCCTTTTCTTCCTTACCTCCCCGCTTATGTATCGAGCGGGAAACAAATGCTCCCAACGTATCACTCACCGAAAAGAGTGCACGTAGTAAATAAAAACCGTGCCCCCTTATTTAAAGCTTCCACGACCAGAAGCCTGGGGAAAAAACCGCGTTGAACGAACAGGATTAGAGGATACGGAGAGCTATTCAGGGTGATTACAGGGATTAAAGACGAATGCACGCATCTAACTGAAGCAGATGTGGCGGAGCACCATCCACTCAGTTCGTTACACGCTTTTCGGACATCAGTTGCATGATCGCAGTTTTGAATGCTGCGGAAACAAGTTGTGCTCGCTCTTCCAGCAGCCGTTCGCACTCTCTCCGACGATTCACCGTCACGATATCCGAGGCGAGGATCTCCGTTTCGTAGATCTCTCCCTTGATAATCACCACTTCCGCGCGCTCATTGATTTTGAATCGCACGATCATCTTGCTCATTAAGCCTAAGCCCCGTTTCGTCTCTTTCATGTGCACCTCGGCCAGCAGTGAAGCGTTAACGGTGAGATCTTCTCGATACACCGGATAGACGAGGTCTTCCAGTACCTCATCGGGCGAGTCTGCGAAGATGTCATCGGGGTAAACGATGAGACCGATGTCCAGATCCACTACTTGAGGCGTGAGTGATCCGTCATGTTGCACCGAGCGCAACGTCTCGTTCACCAGCTCTCTTACATACTCGTTCAGATACCCCTTAGTCGCGTCCTGATCCGGATATTCGCACACCATTGGGAAAGTAGAACTAGATGTAGTCTCCCTTTAAATAGCTTTCGATTACTGTTCATTTCCACGCATAGTTGAATTGGTACAGAGAACGTAAGTTATGATAAGTTCCGGCAGAAATCGAAAAGTTTATAACATGGTGTGAGAACGTAAGTCTGGCATGGAACGTGAGAACAACTTGCTCAAGGAGGCGCACATTCTGTTACATCCCCTTCGGTATCGGATAGCGGCCTTACTCGCAGAGCGACCGCGGAACCTGCAGGAGCTCATTGACACGCTGGGCGGAGACCGCCGCCTGATCTCATATCATCTCCTCATCCTGGAAGAGCACGGCTTCGTGAACGGTAAATTTGGGCTCCATCGTTCCGACCAGATGGAATCGAGTAAAGCGGGAGTAGCGTATGGGGTCACCGAGAAGGGGCGCATCTCCTATCAATTCCTCATTCTTGAGGCCGAGGGCGTCGTCGGTGACAAGACCAGACGTCCGTTACCGCCCGTGATGAAAGGGCGCATTGCGCGAGAATACCAGACGACCGAGAAAGTAGACGGTGTGCTCTCGGAGCTCAAGAGAATCCTTTAGCGGTTCACCCGTACGTAGCTCTGCTTTGAGAAGATGATTGCGTCTATGTCGCGCGTAAAGTAAAGGAGCGAGATTCGCGCGATCGCGCCTAACTAGAAAGAGCAGTTCTGAGGTACGTGATCAAACAAAAGCGAAAGTTTTTTTTAAAAAACTGGCAGTACGGGAAGAGCTGGGTATGGAACTCGAAGAGGAGTTAGTCACGGATGCACATGTGCTTTTGCATCCGATTCGATTCCGGATTGTGCAGCTGCTCGCTCAAGGGCCGCGACACATCAACGGGATCAGCAAAGCGCTGGGCGAAGAGAGACGACTTGTTTCCTACCATTTGCTGACGCTGGAGGAGTTCGGCTTCGTGGAGAGCAAATACGAGCTCTCCGAGAATCCGAAGTCGAAGGGGAAGGCGATCCGGAAATACTGGGTCACGGATAAAGTGAAAGACGTGATTGAAGCGATCAAGAAGAAGCTGTAGCCGGTTCTTTCCCTCTGCTACTCACAAGGAACGATCACGAAGCCGTCTGAATCGTGTTGCTCAGGTGAGCAGGCGCATGCATGGTCACGATGTATGCTCGTAGGGCCCATCAGCAACTTTAAAGGCGTGAAAAGACCTTTAGCTTATACAGCATGCTCGATCGGCTCTTCGACCCGCGAAGTATTGCGATAATAGGTGCAACACCGAAAGCGGATAAGGTGGGCAACACAATCCTCAGGAATTTGTGTGCGGTTCACGATTCTGCACGAACTGCCGGCGAGACACGCTCGCGGATTTACGCAGTCAATCCGAAGTACACGGAGATACTGGGTCTTCCGTGCTACCCGTCGGTCACCCGAATCGAGGAGCGCGTGGATCTCGCGGTGATCGTGGTGCCTGCCTGCAATGTGCCAGAGGTGCTCGAGCAGTGCGGCAGCAGCGGCATTACGAACGTTATTGTCATCTCCGCGGGCTTTAAAGAGGCGGGGCGGGACGGTGCGGTCCTTGAAGCCGAGCTCGTCCGAATCAGCAAGCGCTACGGCATTCAGCTCGTCGGCCCGAACTGTTTGGGCGTCATCAACACGCACGCGGGCCTGAATGCGACGTTCGGTACGGCGATGCCAGCGAGCGGTAAGATTGCATTTCTGAGCCAGTCCGGCGCGTTCGCCCTGGCAGTCATTGACTGGGCGATACAGGCGAGGATGGGGCTGAGCAAGCTGGTCTCGCTGGGCAACAAGGCGGTGCTCGACGAGAGCGACTTCATCGAGTTCCTGGCGACGGACGACGCGACAGAGGTGATCACGATGTATCTTGAGGACATCCGCGACGGGCGGCGGTTCATGGAGATCGCGCGGCGCATCTCGGAGACGAAGCCCATGGTGGTGCTGAAGGGCGGGAAGACCGAAGCGGGCACGAAGGCGGCCTCGAGCCATACGGGGAGCATCGCAGGCAGCGTTGAAGCATACCGTACAGCGTTCCGTCAGACTGGCGTGATCGAAGCGAACTCGATCGACGAGCTCTTCGACTTTTCACTCACCCTCGCGCGTATCCGGCACCTGGATGGCGGTATTGCGGTGGTGACGAATTCCGGCGGTCCCGGTGTGATGGCTGCGGACGAGATCGAGCGACTTGGACTCCAATTCGCCGCATTCGATCGCGCGACGATCGAGCACCTGCGCGCCCTGGACCTGGCGAACGTGTACAATCCCGTAGACGTACGTGGCGATGCCGATTCAGAGAAGTTCGGAAAGGCGCTCGATATCGTCGCTGCTGACAACCGCGTGGGTGCACTCATCGCAATTCTATCGCCAACCGCGCCGATCGCGTTTGAAACTGCGGGCGACCACGTCCTGAAAGTGAACGAGCATACGCCCGTTGTACCCGTCTTCATGAGCGCTGACGCGATTGCCGCGACCGTGGAACGGCTCAAGCTGCACGGCATCACCAATTATTTCGATCCTGTGCGCGCGGTACAAGCGCTCTACGCTGTGATGAAGTACAGCGAACGGCGCGCGAGGGACTCCGTCGCACCACCGCACTTCAAAGCTAACAGAACCGCCGTCGAGCGGATACTGGCGCTGCAAGAGCGTGATGAGACGCGAATGGGATTGGGATCCGAGGGCTTCGCCGTATTGGAAGCGTACGGTATCCCCGTCTCGCCGTACGGTGCCGCTAAGACGGCGGACGAGGCGCTCACGATCGCAGACCGCATCGGCTATCCGGTGGTGATGAAGGTGCTCTCGCCCGAGATCATGCACAAAACGGATGTCGGCGGCGTGAAGCTGAGTGTCGAACGTGATGCGGTACGAGAAACCTTCTTTGAGCTTGTGCACCGAGCTGAGCGCTACACGAGCGCGCAACGCATTGAGGGCGTGCTCGTCCAGAAGAAGATCGAAGGGGGGCGTGAAGTGATCATCGGTCTGAAGCGGGACACGCACTTCGGGCCGCTCCTCATGTTTGGCCTCGGTGGGATCTATGTGGAGGTCTTTAAAGACGTCTCCTTCGGGATCGCGCCGCTGTGCGCTGAGGATGCGCTGGAAATGATAAAAGCGGTGAAGGCGTACAGGATATTGAGAGGCACGAGAGGTGAGCCCGCTGCCGACATCGTTTCGCTGGTTGAGGTTCTCCTGCGGTTCTCGCAGCTCAGCGTCGAGTTCCCAGCGATACTCGAGGCCGACCTCAACCCGGTTATGGTCTTCGAGAAGGGTAAGGGCTGCTGCGCGATCGATTTCAAGCTGGTTATAGAAGGGAGGAAAAGAAGAAGATGAAAAGCTTACTGGTTTCCTCGATTGAGGAGTATTCGGGCAAGAGCGCGGTGATCATCGCACTGGGGCAGATTCTCAAGGAGCGCGGGTTCCGGGTTGGGTACTTCAAGCCTTTCGGGATCGGAATCGCGCGGATCGGCGACCGGTTCGTTGACGAGGACGCGTACAACACCGCCGCCGTGCTCCGGACGGGTGACGCCCTCGAGGATGTCTGCCCGGTCACGCTTGACAAGCCGTACGTGGAATTTGCGCGCTCTGCAGATCCCTCTGAACTGAAGCAGCGCGTGCTGGAGTCGTACACACGCGTGGCCGCGGGCAAGGACATCGTGCTCGTAGAGAGTGCAGGCGAGTATAAGTTCGGAAAAGCGCTAGAGCTCTGCGACGCCAACATCGCCACGATGCTCGATCTGAACGTCCTCCTCGTCGTGAAATACACGAGCGATTTCGTCATCGATAAGATCCTGGCGGCACGCGAACTCCTCGGCGAGCGACTCAGATTCATCATCTTCAATCAGCTCGCGGGCTACAAGACCGCATACGTCGAGGAGATCAACGAGCGCTTCTTGAAGCAAAGGGGAATAACTCTGCTGGGGATACTGCCGTACAGCCCGCTCCTCGCGGGGCTCTCGGTTCGTGAGATCGCGGACGCTTTGAACGGCGAATGGCTCATTAGAGGCAAGCAGGGAGAAGAGGTAATCATCGAGGAGTTGCTGATCGGTGCGATGTCCCCGCCGGCAGCGCTGAAGTACTTCCGGCGGGTGCGACACGCGGCGCTGATCACCGGCGGCGATCGCGCGGATTTGCAGAACCTTGCACTGGAATCGGGCAATATCGAGTGCTTGCTCCTGACTGGGAACCTTGAACCGGCGGGCACGATACTCGGGCGAGCGGAGGAGCGGAACGTCCCGGTCATCCTTGTCGCGGACGACACCCTTACGACGATCGAGCGGTTGGATGAAGCGCTAGGGAAAGCGCGAATCCGTGGCGCGGCGAAGATGAAGAAGGTGAAAGAGCTCGTCGAGCAGTTCGTTGATCTGGACAGGTTGATGGCGCATGAGGATTGATCATGTGCGCGCGTACGTTTCTGCGGGAAAAGCATGCAGATTTTTTTATGACTACGTCTATTAGTAGAATTGTGCGGGCTAGCCTGGAGGGTTAGGCGTCCTCTGTCACTCGAAATCGCCGATATGCGAGGGGCGAAGCCTGAGGAAGGCTCTGTAGTTGTCAACTTCAGCTCACGGTTGGACGAAGAAGCACCGCCCTGCGGGGTTGATGGTGGTCTGGCGTCAGGCTGGAGGGCCTGGTGCCTTGCCTTTGCCATGGATACTGGTTTAGGCCCGGAAGGGAGCGGACTTACTGTGGGCGTTGGCGCTCGGAGGATAGTGGTGTGGAGAAAGACCTTGAGGGTCTGGTTGGCGGCGTAGGGGTCGACCGAGGGCGTGCCCGCACATATCCTTTAAACCTTAACCGACTGCGTCTTAGAGCGGCTCAAATCCCTTAATGAAAGAACGGAAAACCATCAAAACCGGGATGATCTCCAGACGACCAATCCACATGTTTAATATCAACATTACTTTTCCCACCCAAGACAGCCCGGCATTAGTGATGCCCGTGGACAGCCCTACATTCCCTTGTGCCGAAGCAACTTCAAATACAATTTCGCTCAAAGTGTACTGGGTGGCGACGACATGTGATAACACTCCCACACCGAGGAACAAAAATAAGATCCAGAGGATGATAACCAAATTTGCTTCTGATGAGATTCGGTTAAATTGTTCTTCATTTAAGAACCTATCCCCAAATCGAATGCCTTTAATAGCCCTTCTCGGTAAGAGCGCTTTTGTTAATGACCACCTAATCCCCTTCCATGCTATTACTGCCTTTATAAGTTTAATTCCTCCGGCCGTCGAGCCTGCCCCGCCGCCGATAATCATCGCTAGAGCTACTATACCGAGAGCGGTTCCTGACCATAGTCGCACATCGGTCGTCTGAAATCCGGTGCAGGTGATTCCAGAGACGAGTTGAAAGGAAGAGAACCGGAAAGAGGCAACGAGAGAACCGTAGGCGCGGAAATAGTTCTCCAAAAAGAGGGGGATGAACAGAAGGAGGAGTATGACAAAAAGGGCTCGGCATTGCATATCCTTCAGAAACGATTTTATATCGCCTTTTAACACCCGGTAATGCACCAGGAACGGGATGGCCCCAAGGATCATTATCGGAATGATCGCCCCTTCTATCATGGGATTGTTGTAAAAGGCCATGCTGGTATCGGTTATAGAAAAACCACCGGTTCCAATACCAGTCATCGCGTGATTGATCGCTTCCCATAGGCTCATGCCTGCGAAATAAAAGAGAACGATACCAATAGCGGTAAAGAGCAGATAGATCCACCAGATGATGCGCATGGTGGAGATAACGCTCGGTCGAATCTTCTCCTCGCGCGTCTCCGCTTTATACAGCAGAAAAGATCCCGTTCCAGGGCGTGCTAAGATCGTCACCATCAGCACAATCACCCCGACGCCGCCCACCCACTGCATCGTACTTCGCCAGAACTGCATCGTATGTGTAAGCGAAGAAGGATGCGCGATCATCGTCAATCCCGTACCCGTCCAACCGGACATCCCCTCGAAGAAAGAATCGAGCGGGCTCATGCCTTCAATGACGATAAACAAGAGTGAACTCACTGCGGGGACAATGAGCCATGCTAATGCGGCCGTAATCATAGCGTGTTTCAGCTCGGGCTCTTTTTCATTCCTGCAGGCATATCTGAGCAGTAAGCCGAGGCAAAGAGTAGAAAGAGCGATCAGGAGCACGACGTCCAGGAGAAAGAACTCATTAAAAACGCTCGAGACGATGAGCAGCACGAGCATGAGTACTCCCACAACACCCAGGATACTGCCGAGATCTTTAAGCACGATTCTCAGGTTTGGAAACACTTTATCCTCCACTCCCGCGCTGGTAGGACGTTAAAGAGTAAGCCCAAAATATCTTTTTCCCTCTGGTCGATCTTTTACCGTGGTTATATCAATCAAACTCTTCATCAAAAAGAAACTTGTGCTCTTTTCTTTAATTAAGTACGATCTCTCCTTTGTAACCAGGGGACCGAGGAGTAAATGGACCGGAGGATCATCTGCGGCTGTATCGGGAGCATCGTGAAGTACCTCGGAATCTTAATGGTTATTCCGCTTGGCGTGGCGGTATGGTACGGTGAGCACATCCTGTCGCCGTTTATTGTGACGACCTGGCTGATCCCGCTTGGGATCACCATTACCTGTGGCATCATTCTGGAGAAGAGGCTCGGCACGGTGGGTGTGATCAAGCGTCGCGAGGGCTTTGCAATCGTGGGCCTGGGATGGCTCGCGGTGGCCTTATTCGGCTCGCTTCCCTACATTACCTCCGCAACGCTCGGACCGATCGATGCCTTTTTTGAATCAATGTCGGGATTCACCACCACGGGCTCCACGGTGATGCTTGAGCTTGAGCAGATCGACCGGAGCATATTATTCTGGCGAAGCTTCTCGCAGTGGATTGGTGGTATGGGCGTCATCCTTCTCTTCATTGCGATCCTACCCACCTTCGGCATTGCCGGGAGCCAGCTCTTCGACCGCGAGTTCCCGGGGCCGATGGCCGAACGGATTCGACCGCGAGTTCAAGTGACCGCACGAATGCTCTGGTCAATTTACGTCATGTTGACCGGCGCGGAGATCGTCTTGCTCTATTTCCTCGCGCAGATGACGCCCTTCCACGCCTTCTGCACCGCGTTCAGCACGATGCCGACCGGGGGTTTCTCACCGCTTTCGGCCAATATCGGTGGTTACCATAATCAAACCGCAGATTTCATCATCATGCTCTTCATGTTCCTCGGCGGAATGAACTTCATTCTGCACTATTCGTTGATCCGAAAACCCCGGCGGGTCATTGCAAACAAGGAGTTTCAGGTCTATTGCGCCTTCATTTTAGCCGCGATCGCGATTATCGTCACGGATCTCTACATTCATGGCTATTATGCTTCCTTCCTAGAGGCGTTCCGCTACGGTGGCTTTCAGGCTGTCTCCTTCATGACCACTACGGGCTTCACCACTGCTGACTTCGATGCCTGGACGCATTTGTCGAAGATCATCCTCCTGAGCCTGATGTTCGTCGGCGGCTGCGGCGGGTCAACCGGGGGAAGCATCAAGGTCATCCGCGTCTATGTGCTGCTCAAATACGTGGGGCAGCGAATTCGCCAGATCCTCTATCCACATGCGATCTTCGTGCTGAAGAGCGGCAGGAAGCCGATCTCAGACGATATCATCGAGGGGATTGCCGCGTTCATCTTCTCCTATTTCTTGCTCTTCGTCATCTGCTCTATCCTTCTGACCGCGATAGGGTTTGATATCCTGAGCGCAGCATCTGCAGTAGCCGCGACACTCGGGAACGTGGGACCAGGCTTTGGACTCGTGGCTGCTAATTATGCCGCGGTTCCTGTGATCGGTAAGATCATCCTCTCGTTTTGTATGTGGATCGGGCGGTTGGAGCTCTTCACCGTTCTGGTGCTGCTCACCCCGGCATTCTGGAAAGGGTGAACCGCGGCCCACTCGTTGCGCAGTGCAGTAACGTTACCAGATAACGTCACAAAGCGAAAGCCGTTACGCCTACGAGTAGAATACAGAATACCTTACATCAATCTCTAAATCTGTTGTTTTGTTCAGAGCGAAAAGAGAGCGTTAATCTTATCTGCTTCTTTCGCCTTCGCAAAGACCGTGACATGATCGCCCGCCTGAAGCGGGATGTCGCCGCTGGGCAGGATGAGTTCATCATTCCGCTCGATCGCTACCACCGTACCCCCCTTCATGTTCAAGTCTGAGAGTTCCTTGCCCACGGCACGTGAATTTTCCGAGACCACGACCTCGAAGATCTCCGCTTTGCCGCGACCGATCGTGATGAAATCCTTTATCCGTGGCCGCTTCGCCGAGATATACAGGTGACGAGCAACGGTCATATCGGGGTTCTCGAGCATTGCAATGTCCGCTTTCTTGAACATCTCCACATGCTCTTCCTGATTCACGATCGCAACGGTGTTCTTCGTTCCCAATTCCTTGGCCGTGAGCGTCATCATCAAATTATCGGCGTCGTCCGAGGTCGTAGCGATAAGCGAGTCCGCCCGCTGCGCGTTCGCTTCCTCCAGGGTTGACTTCTGCGTGGCGTCGCCGACGATCGTCAGGACGTCATACTGCTCTGCGATCTCCTTGCAGCGTTTCTCGTTCTCGTCGATGACCACGACGTCGTTCTTGTCCCGAGTGGCGATATTCACCAGATTCTTGCCGATTCCGCCCAGTCCCACTATTATCAGATACACGCTGCGCTTCCTCACTACTTCTTCATCATGTGGTATAATATCACTTTCTATTTTTTCCGTAGCACGGTTTCGAGAAATCGTAATCCCGCCTCGCGAGCCGCATCCACGAGCTCCACGTGCTCGCCGCCACCCTGTGCGAGCTCCGCTTTGCCACCGCCACTGCCGCCGAGCACGCCAGACACGTTCTTGATGAGCTCGCCGGCATGGAGTTTATCGCTGAGCGTTTTGGGGACAGCGGCAACAGCCGATGTGCGAGCCTCGCCCCTGTTGAGCAAGATCGCCACGTAGTTACCGTCAGCGAGCTGAGACGCGATCTTCAACATCTCCTTGGCATCGGCATCAGGCAGCACCGCGGCAATCACGTTCACCCCACTGATCGCCTGCGCGTGGCCCTTCAACCGCTCCAGCTCCAGATCCGCGATCTCACCGCGCAATCGCTCGGTCTCTTTTCGTAACTCTTTCCACTCCTCGAAGAACCGCTCAACGACCCCGGGCAGCTTCTCCGGCGGCACTTTGAGCACCGCTGCGGACTCCTTTATCAGCTCCTCCTGTGCCTGGATTGCCTCAATTGCTGCTTCGCCTGCCGAGAACTCCAACCGCTCGACACCATCCTGGATACGTTCGATGCGCAGGAGTTTTATCGGGCCGACTTCGCCAGTCTTCGCAAGGTGCGTGCCCGCACAGGCCTGCACATCCAGATCATCGCCGATTCGCACGATTCGTATCTGCTCACCGACGGGCACGCCGCCCTGGTAAATCCGCGAGCCGTAGCGCTGCTCTGCCTCGCTTCGCTCCACAAAGCCCGTCGTGATAGGAAGATCGTCCATAACGATTTTATTGGCGAGCATCTCGATCGCCCGTCGCTCATCATCGGAAATCCGCTTGAAGTGCGCGATATCGATTCTCGCCCGCTTTTCACCCTTCTGCGCGCCCGCTTGCCAAACGTGCTCGCCCAATATCTTTCGTGCCGCAGAGACAACGATATGCGTTGCCGTATGGTGCTTCTTATGCGCCATCCGCCGGGTAAGGTCTATTTTTCCGGTTACGGTAGCGCCCTTAGGTATGTTCGGGACTCGCCCATCGGCCAATTTATGGAGAATAACACCCTCGACGCTCTGCACAGCAATGACTCTGAATCGTTCATGCTCAGGTTCTTCAGGCGTACCTATGGTCAAGTAACCCGTATCGGCCGGTTGACCGCCACCTTCGGGAAAGAAGAGCGTCTGATCCAGAATAACCGAATCGTCGAGTATCTCCAGGACCGTGGCCGTGAATTCCACCGCGCGCGGCGTTTCGTAATACAGCTTCTTCGTCGCCGGAATACCCTTTGTCTCTTCTTGCAGGCGCTCCACAAACGGCGTCAGCTCCACCTTTTGCTCCTCGCCGTGCAGCTTTGCCACCAGCGTATAGAAGTTCTCGGGGATATTCACCGCCAGACCTTTGCTCTGAGGGCCCATAGAAGCGACTACCTCCTTCACAAATTCCGGCGGGAGCCCGTGGGTATCGTATAAATTGATGAGATGATCAACCGGAACTTCTCGCTCAGCCTTTCCCTTATAGTCCTTAGCGAGCTGCTTGACGATTCGCTCGCCCTTCACTAAGGTCTCATCGTACCGCTGCTTCTCGAGCGAAACGATCTCGATGATTCGCTCAATTGACCGCTCCAACTCAGGGAACGAATGCCTGAGCGTCTTGATCTGCAGGAGAATGAGCTCTTCCAATGGCGTCTCGATCCCTAATGATTTCAACATTCGAAATGCCCGCCGCAAGACGAGCCGTGCAAGATAGCCCTCCTTCGCATTCGAGGGAACGATCCCATCCGCGAGCATGAACGCCAGGCATTTCGTGTGGTCTGCAATTGCATACACGGTCTCGATCGGCTCCAGTATGCGCGTCAGCTCTTCGAATGGTAGCCCTACCCGCTGCGCGATCTCGCGTCGGTTCAGAGCACCGGAGAGGCTCGCCTGCGTGCGTATGAGCTCAGGATGCGTCTCCAGCGGGTGCTCGATCCCCGCGGCATTCACCAATTCCGCAATTACTGCAGGGAACATGGCATCATAGACCGTCGGTGTGCCCGTGGACGCCCACACGAAACGTTCCAGACCGTAACCGGTATCCACGATGTACGTGTCCATCTTCCCATACCGCTGTCCGGCAATCTCGATCTCGCCGTGGGGTGAGAGCTCGAGATCCATGAAGACGAGCGTTGCGAGCTCTAGACCGCCCGTAATGACCTCAAGGCACGGGCCTGCATTCCCACCGCCATACCAGGGCGCCTCTTTGTAGGTTACGCTATCACGCGCCACACCAAGCTGTTGCAGGAATTCGTCGCAATACGCCACGGTCTCGTTCTTCCAGTAAATCTCCTCACCGCCTCGCTTGTTAAACGCATGATGCCCCATCATCTCGAAGGTGGTGAGATGGCGGCCGGTTCGCCCGATAGACTCAAGATCCTCGAGCCGTATGCACGGCTGCGAGATGGCGAGTGGATTCGCAGGTGGCGGAACTTTGCCCGAGGTTACAAAGGGTTGAAAATTAGCAATGGAGGCAATCGTGAGGTAAATGTCATCACGCCAGCGCGCAACCACCGGATACCTGCTCAATCGCGTATGCGAGCGCGCTTCAAAGAACGAGAGGAACGATTCGCGCACCTCGTCTGGACTCCGCTCACTGAAGATCGGCGCGCCAATGAACGAGTAAGTCGCACAGGGTGCGTCACCACAGATCGTCTGCTCTCGGTCACGAGTCCAGAAAAAGGAGCCGCACTTCTTGCACTGGCGCCTCACAAAATCCTGCTCCCTGAAGTACTCTAAATCGTACTCGTCGTTCCCCATTTTGTCTTATGCACATGAGAAAGCGGGGCATAAATAGTTATGTGGTTTCACGTCGGAGCTGCGCGAGGGGCGATGTATGTACCAAAAACTATTCTACTAAGAGAACATTTATCACGTAAAGATGTTTGGAGTGCTTTCGGGCGATCGGATCGTAATAGCAGCAGCAGACGCGGAGGGTTATGAGCAGAAAGGCTACGGGGGGCAGCGGAGCAGCAGCGGGAGACGAGCGATCTCAGAAAGAACGATCTCACTCTCACTGGAAGAGGCCGCGTACTTGGTCGAGACCGGTAAGCTTGAGATCACGGCGAACAAAGCCGATGGAGCGGCATTAACGCTTGAAGAGCTCTTTATGTATGCACTGGAAATCCAGCCGAACTTCGGCGCCCGATACCTCGTCTTCAAGGATTTACGGGAGCGCGGGTATGTGGTGCAGTCCGGTGAGCGCGATTTCTTGCTCTACCCGCGTGGCACCAAACCGGGAGCGAAACCCGCGAGGAACTTCATTCGCATCTTCTCGGAACGTGAGTGTTTAGCGGCAAAGGAGATTCTGCAGCTCTTGCAACTAGCGCAGAACATGCGAAAAGAGCCGATCATCGCGGTGGTCGATGATGAAAGCGACGTGACGTACTACGAAGTGCGGGAATTGCCGCTCGAGTGGGGCGAGAAACGCGAAGCGCGCGAAGGAATTGAGGCTCCGAAAAAGGAACGGGGAGCCATCTCGCTGCTCGAGGACAAGGTCATTGTCTGGGACTCTGAGCTAGCTGAGCACCTTCATGAGACCGCGTTCTACGGTAACTTGACGAAGGAGAAGCGGCTTCTGCTCTCGCTGGTCGAGGCGGCGTATTTGATAGGGCTGGGGGTGCTGGCCGCGGATAGCGAGCAGTTCGGAGCTCATGCAGCTATGATAGACCGCGAGTTCCAGTCGAAATACGTGATTTATGCTGATCTACGTGACAAGGGACTGGTACCGAAGACGGGGTATAAATTCGGTTCCCACTTCCGGGTCTACCGGAGAGCACAGCAAACGCATTCCACGGAATTGATCCACGTGCTGCCCGAAACCCATGTGTTTTCGCTGCCTGCGCTGGCACGCGCGGTGCGATTAGCGCACGGCGTGAAGAAACGGATGATCTTTGCCTTCATCGCGGGGGACCGGTGGATGTATGTGGCTGTGGTACGGAAGAAGCTGTAACGTAGCAACATGATCTGTACTCAAGCTGATGGATAGGTAAGTTTTTTATATGGTGGAAGATAACCGTAAACTCAGTGACACATTATGGTCTTGAGTCTGTGGGAACGGATAAAGGGGTTCCTGTTCAGTCCTTCGGCGACCTTCGACGCTTCTAAGGAAGACACGCTGGGCGATGCGCTCAAGTATTTCGTCGTTATTCTGACGATCTACGCACTACTCATGGCAATCATCGTTGCAGTGACCTTCTCGCTCATTGCGGGGATGTTCGGGATGTTCGGTGTACCGGCAATGCCGTTTGGAGCCGCAACGGGCCTCGCAGCTGCAGTCATCTTCTTCATTGCAGCACTCATCGGCGGCATCATCGCGATCTTCATCAGCGGACTCTGGCTCCACATCTGGGTCTACCTCGTGGGCGGCAGAAATGGGGTAGGAAAGACGATAATCGCCATAGCGTACGGACAAACACCTTACCTCCTTCTGGGATGGATTCCGATCATAAACTTCGTCGCAATGATATGGACTCTGGTCGTGGAAATCATCGGAGTTCGGCAGCTTCACGCGCTCACAACGGGAAAAGCAGTGATTGCAGTGATTCTGGCGCTCATCATACCGCTCATCGTATTCGGAGTGCTCTTTGCGGTCTTTGTGATGCCGATGATGCAAGGACCGATGGTTTATGGACCCCCAATAGGACCTGGAATGGGAGGATTACGATAATCCCCCTCTTTTTTCCCTGCGTCTCCACCAAACAGCCGACTTGCATCGGATCGTGCTTTTAAATAGACCAGGGGGCAATGTAGGGGCGAAGGCGTTTATCGACGCACGCGTACGATACGGGGTAACAGGCGATGAAGGCGGTGGTCACGGGCGGTGCGGGCTTTATCGGCTCTAATCTCGTTGATGCACTGCTCCAGGACGGGCACGAGGTTCATATCATCGATAATCTCTCGACCGGGAAGCGCGAGAATCTCGTCGATCTCGTTTCGCAAACTGATTGCACCTTCATTGAGGGTAGCGTCACCGATTTGGACCTGTTGCGAACGGTTTTTAGGGACATCGACTGCGTCTTCCATCAAGCGGCGATACCCTCTGTGCAGCGCTCGGTCGAAGATCCCCGCGCTACAAACGATGCGAACGTGAACGGGACGCTGGCCGTCTTGATCGCAGCACGTGATTGCGGCGTGAAGAAGGTCGTATACGCATCCTCATCTTCCGTCTACGGCGATACCCCCACCCTCCCCAAAACGGAAGAGATGATCCCCAATCCCAAATCGCCCTATGCGGTCTCGAAGCTGACGGGCGAATATTATTGCAGGGTCTTTTCCGAGGTGTACGGCTTGAAGACGGTCTGTTTGCGCTACTTCAATGTCTACGGCCCGAAACAGGATCCTTCTTCCGATTATGCCGCGGTGATACCGCGATTCATCACACGGGCGCTCGAGCAGCAACCGCCCATTATCTATGGTGACGGCACCCAGACGCGGGACTTCACGTATGTCAATGATGTCGCGCACGCCAATATCCAGTCCATGAAGCAGGAGGTAGAGGGTATCTTCAATATCGCTTGCGGTGAGCGAATCAGTGTCAACGAGCTCGCAACTATCGTCATGGAGCTGGTCGGCGTAAACCTCGCGGTAATCTACGATGCGCCTCGCTCAGGCGATATCAAGGATTCGCTGGCAGAGATCTCGCGGGCGCGCAAAGAACTCAAGTATAATCCGGAACACTCACTCACCGATGGTCTGGAGGAAACGATACGCTGGTTTCAGACTGCTCAGACCTGAAACCATCTAGAGGCGGTTTGAGCGTTGCGGTATCCGTCGAAGAGCAGATCCGTTAGGAGTCCATGACGAGGCCCCGTTTGACTTCTCGCGCCTTCTGCTCGCCCACCAGGAGTTCTACCAATTTGATCGTGAATTCAAGCGCAGTTCCTGGCCCCCTGCTCGTCACGACGTTGCCATCAACGACCACAGGATCGCTGACTGGTTCAGCCCCGATGAGTTCCGCCTCCTTACCGGGAAAGATCGTTGCTCTCCTCCCGCGCACAATACCCAGCTTTCCCAAAATCGAGGGGCCGCCGCAAATGGCCGCTACGAGCTTACCCGATTCGTAGGCCTTCATTACCATCTCCAGTACTCGCTCGTCTTTTCCGAGGTTGATATAGCCCGGGGAGCCACCGGGTAAGATGACCGCATCGAAATCCTCAACCGTGAGCTCGTCGAGCAGGCTGTCCGGGATCATCTGAACGCCGCGCGAACCGACGATAGGACCCTTCTGCAGACCTGTGAGGACGACCGTTATCCCGGCCCTCCGCAGGGTGTCCACAACACACATTGACTCAATCTCCTCGAATCCGGTCGCTAAAAACAGCAAGGCTTTCACCATCTCAACTCACCTACCTTCGCCTTTAACTATAACCAACGAAGCGGGACTAGATATAGATTTAAGCGAGCGGGGTGCTATGTATATATCACGCGCCCGTAAGGGCCCATAAGAAGCCGCAGATTGCACGAATCGTGCGTCCTTTCATGCGTATGCCGGTTTGGAGCAGCACCGTGCCCGCGACTGCGGAAAAAAGAGGCGAGAGAGATGAGAGCATTGTACGTGGGGCGATTCCAGCCCTACCATCGTGGCCATCATGCGGTAATAACCGAGGTGGCGGCTGAGGTCGAGGAACTCATTGTCTGCATCGGTTCGTCACAGCGGAGTCATGAACTGGATAACCCCTTCACGGCTGGTGAACGCTATCTCATGATCTCAAAGTCCTTACGCGATGCTGGTATTTTCAATGTTTATATCGTGCCCGTGCTGGACGTGAACCGGAATGCCGTTTGGGTCTCACATGTGGAGTCACTGATCCCGCCCGTGGACATTGTCTATGCGCACAACCCGCTTATTGAGCGCTTATTTAAGGAACGAGGCTACGAGACTCGTGTTCCGCCGCTCTTCAACCGCTCGGAATACTCGGGAAGCGAAATTCGCCGTCGGATCTTGAAAAACAAGGACTGGGAGAGTTTAGTGCCAGATGCCGTTGTCGCGGTCGTCAAGGAGATAGAGGGGGTAAAGCGGCTGAAAGATCTGGCACGAACCGATACTGAGTAAAGCAGCTTCAGCTTGTCAGGGGGGAGCTAAAACGCCCGCCTCCGCCTCAGAATAGTATCGTGTCTCCATCATAAAGGTGGTGCTGCTCTGGAAGAAGGAACTAAGAAAAGAGGGGTAAGGTCCTGATTTTACGCATTCACGCGTCGCGTCCGACCCCTTTTTAGCAGATTGATTATTCTACTGCCTGCAGGATATCACTTACTTTCACCGTCTTTCGATCGGCGTACTTGGCCAGGTAGAAGGCCTTTTTGGCGATCTTCTCGCCGTATTCCTCCAACAGCCGCACCAGCTCCTGGCTTGCATCCTCACTTACTCTCTCAGCTCATGCATCCCGTATTAACCTGGTCACAGGCGCTATTGGTAGTTCAACCATCTTTATCACCGTGGAAAGGTAATGAGAGGAGGTATATAAGCTCTTTGGGTATCTGACGCCTGGAACCGCATCAAAACCACTGTGTGAGTCTCTTCTGCGCCACTTCCGTAACCGGGGGTGTATGGAATCCTTCCAGCGTCCTCTGTGTACCCTCTTCGAACGATGAGCGCTCGTACCCGAAGAGCTGCAGCACACGATGCGCAACCGGGATAATCTGATGCCGAATGTAGTAATCGATATCGATTTGATAGTTCTGCCCATCTGCGTAGAGCTCACTGCCGTCGCTGCGCTCAATGATATCAACGGGAAACGCGCGATCACTCGTCTTTCCCGATCCTTTTATGATGACATAGGGTATCTTCGAGCTCACTTCATAGGCGATGCGGGCAGAAGAAGCCGCTGCTCGTTTGGCCGCAACGACGTGGGCCTGCTTCGTTTCGTAGCCATCAATCCGCCGTGTAAGCGTCTTATGAATGACCAACTCGTCCAACGGTATGCTCCCGGCTCTTAACTGCTGGATGATGCCTTTCACGTATTTCATCGCTTGCTCATGGTCTTTCTCGACCAGTATGAGCCGTATCACCTCAGTCTGTACTGCCTTCGCTAATTCGCACCAGTCGCCACGGCGCACTTCCAGGCCACGCACGACGATTTCGCCTTTATCGGTGAGTGCGGCATAGCGCTTCTTCTTACCCGTGAAGAAGATCGACCTGAAGAAATCCTGGAGCTCGAGCTCGAGCGGTAGCTCCTTTGAGATCCGTTCTGAAAGCTCCTTTGCCTTCTTCAGCGTCGCTTCACGTCTAGCCGCAGCCGCAGCCGCAGCCACAGCCACAGTCGCAGTCGCCGCATCGGTGCCTGTGTCTGCGAGCTTCGCGAAGATGCTGTCCGTATCGCTGTAGATAACCTGGAAGCCCTGCCCTTCCGCCATCTTGATTGCCTGTTTGATGAAATACCTGCCCCATGCGGTCGTTGCCTCCGCGCATTCGCGCTTGTAGAACTTCGCGGCACTCCAACCGGTGTAGCCGTAGAAGCTATTAGTGAGGATCTTGATCGTCTGCTGCTGAATATCAAGGATCCGATACTCGGTGCTCGTCCTCTCATGGTGTTTCATCGCGCGCTTGAGTGCTCGTCTTCGGGTGATCAGGTCGCTCATGATGCTTTTGAAGAAGCCCTCAGGTTCCTTTTTGAACGCATGACCAACCTCAGGTGCGCGATACACCTCTGCGTCATCAGCCGGAACAGCCACGTAGGTGTCTGGCGAGACGTTAAAGGAGATCATTATGGTTGGATACATCGAGGAGAAGTCAAGCGCGATGACATCTTCATGCAAGCCCCGCTCGGGTTGAAAGACAAACGCGCCCTCGAAGGTCTTCTCCGCGCCGCCTTTGGTCGGCACGAGTTCATTCCGTTTGAACGCCTCAGCCATAAGAAATGCCTCCACCTGGCGACCCCGACCCATTTTGGCGACGTCATCCAACGGATAGCCGACCATTCGGGCGAGCTCGATTTGGAGCGGGAGCATCTGTCCTGCGATACCCAATGTGCTCACCACGTCTGCTTTCGAGTACTCGTAGAGCCGCTCGCGTACCGCTGCGGAGAACCAGCATTCGTTAATTTCGCGTGGCGACAAGTCAACACGCTCGCTCTTCTGCATCACGCCAAGGAACTCCGCGACATTCTCCAGAGTCTTCACCTTCACGCTCCCCAGGTCGCGTTTGGCAAGCTTAAAAAGGTCAACGTTCAGTCTGCCCGCGATATTGAGACCCGGTAACATCCCACCGCGATCAAACTGAATCGTGCTGCCATCAGCGCCCACGGTCAATCGAATGCCTTGCAATCTCGCCCGTTCATGGATATACGGCCAATCAAAGGCGTCAGAATTGTAGCCCACGATGATCTCAGGCTCAATGTCCCTGATATAGTCCAGAAATTCGCGGAGTACCCGCGCATCGTCCCCTGCTTCGAATTCCTCGTCACTCATCACGAATAAGTGCGACGTGCTGGGTTCGCCGTCAGAACAGGCAACCGAGATAATGACGATCGGATCACGGCTCGGTGAAGGCATACCGTGCCCCCCCTTTGTCACCATCTCGCAATCAAACGCGAGCACCTTAAGCGCGGGGAGCTCTGTGCCGCTCATCGCTTTGTAATCGACATGAGCAGCACGAATTGCTGTTCTCCCCCCGGTGTTCTGATGATCTGTCTTGATCACTTCACCCTTCACGCGCACGCCGTCAAAGGGTCTGAGACCTTTATCGATCAGGTAACGAATGGCGAAGAGAATATCGGCCTCCAGAGCAGTAAGACCAAATTTGCGCACCTCCTCGCGGAGCACCGGCACGTCCCGCGGCAGTGCGGTCACGATCTTCAAGCCGTTCTTGGTAGCCCCCAGCAACTTCTTCTGACAGTACTCCACACGTTTAACGCGAATCTCCTCATCGTTTCTGAACGCCACAAGCCCTTCTACCTGGCTCTTTACTTCTTCCAGATCTACCTGGCGACCGTACACGGGCGGATAGTTGTGCGAGATCACATAGAAATACGGCTCTAACGTGCCATCGAGGACCACGAAGTCTTCACCGTCCTTGCTCTTGCACCACAGCCGAATCACCGGCTTTTCAAAGCCCTCTGCGTCCTTTTCCACGAGATAATCAACATCCAGTAAAAAGCCTTCTTTCTCCATTCTCGTTCGGTTTGCGGAAGCCCGGAGCGCAATTGAGTGGTCGTTGCCGCTGTTTGTATCTTTCCACTGCACGCACTTAAATGTTTCAAGCGGCTCGTTTCCGCAGTATGCGCGGCGTCAAAAAACCCGGCAGCGTTAAAGCTTCTTTTGCCTGCGGCGGTATGTACTGTACGTAAGCAGTAGCATATCATACTTGGAATAGGCGCAGTAAAAAGTGGAAAAGGAAAGAGACGAATCGACGAGGATGGCTGAGAATACCATATATATCATTGACGTGACCAATAGAGACGGGGTGCAGACTTCGAGATTGGGGTTAGCGAAGCTGGAGAAGACCATGCTGAACCTCTACCTGGACGAGATGGGTGTTTTCCAGAGTGAGTTCGGCTTCCCGACCACGCGGCACGAGACGAACTATCTGAATGCGAATGTCGATCTGGCAGAGATCGGTGCGCTGAAGCGTATTTGGTTGAGTGGGTGGCTCCGAGCAGTGCGGGAGGACGTAGAGGAAGCGTTCAGGCTGGTACCGAAGCTTCGGCACGTCAACGTGAGCATCTCGACCTCAAAGCAGATGATCGAAGGCAAGTTCAGAGGCAAATATGGATGGAGGGACATCGTGGCAATGATGTGTGATGCTGTGGACGCAGCCAAGGAGAAAGGTGCACAAACCATCGGGGTCAATGCCGAGGACGCATCGCGAACCGAGCTCGCGCATTTGCTTGAATTTGCCGAAGCGGCACGGGAGCACGGCGCAGACCGGATACGCTACTGCGATACGCTCGGGTATGATGATCCATTTACCATCTATGAGAAGATCAAAGCGCTCGCCGAGGCGGTCAAGATCCCCATCGAAGTGCACTGCCATAACGATCTGGGCATGGCGGTCGCTTGCTCCGTTGCGGGCGCGAAGGGCGCGATCGACGCGGGTGTCGATGCGTATATCACGACGACCGTGAACGGGCTGGGGGAACGAGCGGGGAATGCGGACCTCGTTTCAACGATCCTCGCGGTACAGAAATCCAGCGGGTTTGCCCGCACGTACCACCTGGACGAGCACATCGATTTGAGCCACGCGTGGAAGATCTGCAACTATGCCTCGCTCTCGTTCCGCGTGCCGATCCCCGTGAATCAGCCCGCCGTCGGTGAGAATGCTTTCGCGCATGAATCGGGCATTCACGCGGACGGCGCACTGAAGGACAGCAGGAACTATGAGTTGTACGATTTCACGGAAGTTGGCCGAGGCCACATTGAGCGGGTTGAGACCGGACGGCTGATCACGACCGGTGAATACTCGGGCATTAAGGGGTTCCAGAACGTTGCGGGTAAGTGCGAATTACGATTCCGGAACGAAGAGGATGCGCGGGAGATCCTCGAGCTCGTCCGGTACGCGAACGTGCACACCCAGAAGCCTGTGACGGAGGACGAGATGAAGTTCATCGCGAAGTATCCACGGCATGCAAAGCTGATCATGTCCGTGCAGCCATAACAACGGTGTGTCGGGCTCGCGGGAAATATCGAAAATTTGATATAGACGGGCCCAGTTAATTACAACGGGATTGCCATGTCAGGAACCGTTACGGAAAAAATACTTGACACGCATATTGTCGAGGGCACACGAGCCCCTGGTGAAGAGGTTGCGCTGAAGATCGATCAGACGCTTACTCAGGACGCGACCGGCACGATGGCGTACTTACAGTTCGAGGCCATCGGGATCCCGCGCGTGAAAACGGAGCTCAGTGTGAGTTACGTGGATCACAACACGCTACAGACGGACTTCAAGAACCCTGATGACCACCGTTACCTTCAATCCGTAGCCATGAGGTACGGCTTGTTCTTCTCACGGCCGGGAAACGGCATCTGTCACCAACTCCATCTTGAGCGGTTCGCACGACCCGGTAAGACGCTCATTGGGTCGGACAGCCACACACCGACGGCAGGGGGGATCGGCTCGTTCGCGCTCGGTGCAGGCGGGCTTGACGTCGCGGTGGCGATGGCCGGTCTGCCGTATCGAATCAAGTATCCGAAGATCGTGGGCATGAAGCTCACCGGAAAGCTTGTGGACTGGGTCTCGGCCAAGGATGTCATACTGGAAGTGCTCCGCAGGATAGACGTAAAGGGCGGTATCGGCAAGGTGCTGGAGTACTTCGGGCCCGGGGTGAAGACACTGAGCGTCCCGGAACGCGCGACGATAACGAATATGGGCACCGAAACGGGTGCGACGACAAGCGTCTTTCCCAGCGATGAGGTGACCAAATCGTTTATGGAAGCACAGGCACGCGGAGATCAGTGGATTCCGCTCGTTGCCGATGCCGATGCGGAATACGATGAGCTCATGGAACTTGATTTGAGCGAGGTGGAGCCGCTGGCAGCCCTTCCGCACAGCCCGGGCAACGTGAAACCTGTACGAGAAGTCGCGGGGATGGAGGTGCATCAGGTCGGGATTGGCTCCTGCACGAACTCGTCCCTGCGCGATCTAAAAATCGTCGCGAATATTCTGAAGGGAAAGACCATTGCCCAGAATTTACACCTCACGATCAATCCAGGCTCACGGCAGGTAGTCGAGCACCTGATAGAGAGCAACGAGCTGCAGTACCTTGTCGCGGCCGGAGCGCGTATGCTGGAGAACGCTTGCGGGCCGTGTATCGGCATGGGCGCCGCACCGTCCTCGCGCGGCACTTCGGTGCGCACCTTCAACCGTAACTTTGAAGGTCGGAGCGGGACGAAGGACGCGGAAGTGCTCCTGGTGAGCCCGGAGGTAGCCGCAGCCACGGCGATCACGGGCGTACTCACGGATCCGCGTGATCTTGGCGCATATCCACGAATAGAGATGCCGCAGCGGTTTATTATCAATGACAATATGTTCTTCTCACCACTCCCGCCTGAGGAGGCAGCCACGATTGAGCTTATTCGGGGTCCGAACATCAAGCCGCTGCCGGATTTCCCACTGCTACCCAAAACGCTCCACGGCGAGGTGCTCATCAAGGTCGGCGATAATATCACCACAGACCACATCATGCCCGCTGGAGCGAAGATCCTCCCGCTCCGGAGCAACATTCCGGCGATCTCGAAGTATGTCTTTGAGGCGATTGATCCCGAGTTCCCGACACGGGCACTGGAGAAGGGCGGAGGGTTTATCATCGGCGGCGAGAACTACGGCCAGGGCTCAAGCAGGGAGCACGCGGCGCTTGCACCTAAATACCTGGGTGTTAAGGCCGTGATCGTCAAGTCATTTGCACGCATTCATTTAGCGAATCTGATCAACTTTGGCATCGTGCCGTTGACCTTTACGGATCCTACGGACTACGATTCCGTCGCTCAAGGGGATGTATTAGAGGTACTAATCGGGGAGCTGCGGAGCGACGTGCGGCTCAGGAATCTGACGAAAGATATTGAGTTTGGGCTTACGCATACGCTTTCGCAGCGTGATGCTGAGATCTTGAAGGCCGGGGGAAAACTGCCCTGGGTCAAGACGAAGGTCTGAAAGAGGAGAGAAGAGGGGGGAGTAAAAGATGGCGCAGCGTGGTATTAGAGAGTATGGCGCGAAGCGAATTTTGGCTCGTCATATAGAGCGGTTCTCGAGCGGAACGGTCACGTACCCGGGGAAAGTCGCTCTGGTGACACCGGAGCAGACCATCGAAGCACTGAGTAAAGAGCAGCCCTGGTTGAAAACTGAAAAACTGACGGTGAAGCCAGACCAGCTCTTCGGTAAGCGGGGCAAACACGGGCTCCTGCTGGTGAAGGTAGACTATGACGAGGCGAAGCGGTGGCTCGCGGAGAAGATGAACACTGAAGTAACGATAGGTAACTCCCGGGGTAAGCTGACGCACTTCCTCGTGCAGCCCTACATTGAGCTGGCGAAGGAGTTCTATCTGGCCTTTGCCGGCCATCGTGACGGCGATTACGTCCATTTCTCGACCGCCGGTGGCATGGACATCGAAGCGAACTGGGACAAGGTCACCACCGTCAGCGTGCCCATTGATGCGACGATTGAGGACATTGATCTCACACCAATCCTTGAGCTCGTGCGCGATAAGGACAAGGAAGCACTCAAAAACGTCGTAGCCGCGCTCTTCCGGTTCTATCGCGAGCTGCACTTCGGGTTCCTGGAATATAATCCGTTCACTTTTAAGAACGGCGAGTTCCTGCCGGTGGATACCGTGGCGCGATTGGACGATACCGCGCAGTTCCTCTGCTCCGAGGACTGGGGCGATGTTGAGTTCCCGGTTCCTTTTGGCCGCGAATTGCGCGCGGAGGAGCGGTACATAAAGAAACTGGACGAGAAGAGCGGGTCGTCACTAAAACTGACCATACTCAATCCTAAGGGGCGCGTGTGGACGATGGTCGCCGGTGGCGGCGCCAGCGTGATTTACGCGGATACTGTTGGCGATCTGAAACTCGGCGAGGAGCTGGCGAACTATGGCGAGTACAGCGGCAACCCCACGACGGACGAGACCTACGAGTACGCGAAGACGCTGCTCGACCTGATGACGCGTGAGAAAGCGGAGACCGGGAAGGTCCTGATCATCGGCGGTGGGATCGCGAACTTCACGGATGTGGCGAAGACCTTTGACGGGATTATCATGGCGTTGGAGCAGTACGCGGAGAAGATCAAGGAGCATGGCATCAAGATCTACGTTCGGCGCGGTGGTCCGAACTACGAGGCGGGTCTGGCGAAGATTCGCGCGGCAGGCGAGCGCTTGGGGCTCGATATGGCGGTCCACGGTCCGGACACGCACATGACGAAAGTGGTGCGTATCGCATTGACGGATTTAAAGGAGGTTGCCTAGAATGGCCAAGCCGGATTACGTGTTGTTTGATAAGGATACGACTGCGATCGTGTTTGGCAACCAGCAAGCGGCGGTTCAGCGGATGCTCGACTTCGACTATCTCTCGGGGCGCGAGGCGCCCTCCGTTGCGGCCGTGATCAATCCCAGTGGTGGGCGCCGGGAGTACATGAAGGTCTTCTTCGGCAGCCAGGAGATTATGATTCCCGTGTACAATACGCTCGAGGCTGCTGTCGAGGAGCATCCTGATGCGGACGTGGTTATCAACTTCGCCTCATTCCGCTCGGCGTACAACGTCTCACGTGAGGTGCTCACGTGTCCGACAATCAAGACACTCGCTATCATTGCCGAAGGTGTACCGGAACGGCAAACCAGAGAGCTGATTGCGTTAGCTCAGAAGCAGGGCAAGTGGATCATCGGACCGGCGACCGTGGGGGGATTTGTCCCCGGTGCGTTCAAGATCGGTAATGCCGGCGGCGCGCTCTCCAATCTCATCATGTCGAAACTGTACCGACCAGGGAGCGTTGGCTTCGTCTCCAAGTCGGGCGGTATGTTGAACGAGATGGCGAATATGATTTCGCTGAATTCGGACGGTGTTTATGAGGGCATAGCCATTGGTGGCGATAAGTATCCCGGGTCGACCCTGGTGGAGCACCTGCTGCGGTACGAGGCAAATCCGGAGATCAAGATGATGGTTGTGCTCGGGGAAGTAGGCGGCCGGGATGAGTACGAGATCGTAGCTGCGCTGAAGGCCGGTAAATTAACGAAGCCCGTGATCGCATGGGTTACCGGAACGTCGGCGAAGATCTTTCCAACCGAGGTGCAGTTCGGCCATGCGGGCGCGATGGCTCGCGGATCTGCTGAAACAGCGGACGCGAAGAACGCGGCACTGAAGGAGGCAGGCGCTTTTGTGCCGAACTCCTACGATGACTTCGGCGATCTGATTCGAACGGTCTATGAGGATCTTAAGGCCAAAGGCGAGTTAGAGGAGCGGGCAGAGGTGGAGCCGCGAGCGATACCGGTGGATTACGACCCGAAGAGCATGCGGCGGCCGACCAATATCGTGAGCACCATTTCGGACGATCGAGGCGAGGAGCTGGTCTACGCCGGCGTGCCCATAAGCAAAGTTATTCGAGAAGGCTTCAGCTTGGGAGATGTGATCTCGCTGCTGTGGTTCAAGAGGCGCCTACCAAAGTACGTCACCGATTTCTTAGAGCTGGCGTTACGAATAACGGCAGATCATGGCCCCTGTGTGAGCGCGGCGCATAACGCGATCGTTACCGCAAGTGCAGGCAAGGACCTCACCGCAGCAGTGGCATCCGGTGTCCTGACCATCGGGCCACGATTCGGCGGTGCGATCGACGATGCGGCCCGGTACTTCAAGGACGCGCTTGAACGGGGCTTAACAGCGCGTCAGTTCGTAGACGAGATGAAAGCTAAGAACATCAACATCCCGGGGATCGGCCATCGAGTGAAGAGCGTGCAGAACCCTGATATGCGCGTCAAGCTGCTCGAGGAGTGGGCGTTTACAAACCTTCCGAAGCACGAGCTGCTCGACTTCGCGCTCGAAGTGGAGCAGATAACGACCGCGAAGCGGAACAACCTCATCTTGAACGTGGACGGGTGTGTCGGGATTGTCTTCGTAGATATTTTGCGCTCGACCGGGATTTACAGCGAGGAAGAGATCGATGAGATCATAAGCATCGGCACACTCAACGGCATCTTCGTCCTGGGCCGGACGATCGGGATGATCGGGCACTATTTGGACCAGAAGCGGCTCCACTCGCGCTTGTACCGGCATCCCTGGGACGACGTGCTGTATATGCTGCCCAAAGAGGACGAGGTGCTGAAATACCGGGGATCGGACTGACTCTGGCGGAGGTGTAAAAATGGCGGGAAAGATACAGATGAAGACGCCGCTCGTGGATATCGACGGCGACGAGATGACGAGAATCATATGGGCGATGGTGAAGGAACAGCTCCTCCTGCCCTACATCGAGCTCAAGACCGAGTATTATGACCTCGGGCTGAAGAAGCGTGACGAGAGCGATGATCAGATAACTATAGAGGCCGCGGAGGCGATCAAGACGTATGGCGTGGGCGTGAAGTGCGCGACGATCACGCCAAATGCCGCGCGAGTAAAGGAGTACAACCTGAAGCAGCAGTGGAAGAGCCCCAACGGAACGATCAGAGCGATCCTGGACGGCACG
This sequence comes from uncultured Halobacteria archaeon, assembly GCA_964522635.1. GTDB lineage: Archaea > Halobacteriota > Syntropharchaeia > Alkanophagales > Methanospirareceae > JACGMN01. Next base: position 28,502 of record CAZFWT010000014.1, read on the forward strand.
GTATTCCGCGCGCCGATCATGGTCAAGAATATCAAGCCTGCGGTACAGAACTGGACAAAGCCGATACACATTGGCAGGCATGCTTATGGCGATGTGTACAAGAACGCAGAGTACCGTGTGCCGGGACCGGGCACGGCCGAACTCGTCTTCACCGACGAGCACGGCAAGGAGGTACGGGAAACGATCGAGAAGTTCGATGGCCCCGGCATCATCCAGGGCATCCACAACCTCGACGCTTCAATAAGGAGCTTTGCCGAAGCCTGCTTCGCCTACGCGCTCGACCAGAAGGTGGATTTGTGGTTCGGAGCGAAAGATACCATCTCCAAGACCTATGACAGCAACTTCAAGCGTATCTTTGAGGAGGTTTACGAAGCGGAATACAAAGCCAGGTTCGAAGCGGCGGGCATTGAATACTTCTATACGCTCATCGACGACGCCGTGGCGCGGATCATGCGGTCTGAGGGCGGCATGCTCTGGGCATTGAAGAACTACGACGGCGATGTGATGTCTGACATGCTCGCCTCGGCGTACGGAAGCCTCGCAATGATGACCTCCGTGTTAGTCTCACCGCATGGGTACTTCGAGTACGAGGCCGCGCACGGCACCGTGCAGAAACATTACTACAAGTACCTGAAGGGCGAGAAGACCTCGACCAATTCTGTCGCGCTGATATTCGCGTGGACGGGTGCGTTACGGAAGCGTGGCGAGCTGGATACCATACCGGAGCTAGGGCAATTTGCGGATAAGCTGGAGGCGGCGACGCTCCAGACGATCGAGGACGGCGTGATGACCGGCGACCTGGCGAAGCTGGCAGAGCCGGCAGCTAAACAGATAGTGTACACGGAAGAGTTTATAGGTGAGGTGCGGCGGAGGCTTGAAAAGAGCGTAGCTTAACGATCTGAAAAACGTCTAACGTGCCTTTGGTCAAGCGGACACATCACCCTTATCCCGATCCGACCGCTCGATGGAGACCTGGATGCGAAGTGGGCAATTTCGGGACGGCAGACCCGTGGCTTTGACCATAGCTTAATATCCCGCTCACAATATAGGTATCCGATAAGTATGCCGAAACGAGTCTTGATTTTGACGGGGGATGCTGCTGAGACGCACGAGCTATTCTATCCGTTCTGGCGGCTTAAGGAGGCTGGAGTTGCGGTTACTGTGGCGGCACCATCAAAGAAAGAAGCTTTGTTCACCGTTGTACACGACTTCGAGCCGGGTTGGGAGACGGTCACCGAGAAGCAGGGATACCGATTTCTTGGGGTTGACGCGGCCTTTAAAGATGTTAACCCTGCGGACTATGACGGCTTGCTCTTACCGGGCGGGCGCGCGCCGGAGTACATGAGGATCTGCCCTGAACTGGAGCCGATCGTACGGCACTTCTTTGAATCGGATAAGCCCGTCGCAGCTATGTGTCACGGCGTTCTCTTGATCACGAAATTCGGCCTGGCGAACGGTAGGAGAATGACCACCTTTAAGATTATTGCACCGGACCTGGAGCAAGCCGGAGCCGACTATGTCGACCAGGAAGTGGTCGTTGATGGATCCCTGGTCACGAGCAGAACTTATTTTGACCTGCCAGCCTTCATGCGGGAATTTCTGAAACTCCTTAGTGTATAGTGCACTGGAGTCCTCCAAATACCTACCTACTGGGCAGTCAAGAGAGGGC
>CAZFWT010000015.1:0-3829 GCA_964522635.1 uncultured Halobacteria archaeon
AAAGCGAAAGAATAAGGATTTGGATTGGTTTGCTATTTGCGGTTCTCTTAATATTGCTGGCGCTCGTGAGTGTTGGCTGTGTATCCGCAGCGACAACGCACTATGTCATACCCGGGGGATCGATTCAAGCTGCTGTGACTGCGGCAAATCCAGGCGATACCATTATCGTGCACGACGGCACGTACACCGAGAATATAGATATAAACAAGCGGCTAACGATTCGCTCTGAAAACGGCTCTGCGAACTGTTTCGTGAACGCATTAGATCAAAACGACCATGTGTTTTACGTAACAGCAGATTGGGTGAACATCAGCGGATTCACCGTACAAAATGCAACCGATGATTGGAAGGCAGGTATATATCTTACTAATGTCGATCACTGCACTATTTCAGAAAATACCGCCTCGAACAATATCTACGGCATTGGGCTGTATTCTTCGAGTGACAACATTCTTACGGGCAACACCTTCTCGAACAACAGCCGCAGCATTTACCTGTATGATTCGAGCAACAACACTTTGACGAGCAATACCGCCTCCAACAACTACTTCGGCATTTGGCAGTGGTCTTCGAGCAACAACAACACCATCACGAACAACACTGTCTCGAACAACACCTATGGCTTCCGTCTGGGATATTCAAGCAACAACACGCTAATGGGCAACATCGTTAACTCGAACAGCTGGTACGGCTTTTACCTGTCTTTTTCGAGCAACAACAACACGTTGACGAGCAACACCGCCTCCAACAATACCTACGGCATTGACCTGTGGTCTTCGAGCAATAACAACCTTACTGGCAATACCGCCTCGAACAACACCAACCGCGGCTTTTATCTATATTCTTCGAGCAACAACAACACGTTGACGGGCAATACCGCTAACTCGAACGGTGCATTTGGCATTCTAATCGAAGAATCTGTCTATAATCGGCTAACCAATAATATCATTTCAAACAACGGAAATAACGGGATCTGTCTCAGAAGGTCGTCCTACAATACGCTTAGGAACAACAGTATGAGCAACAATTTATTTTTCAATATTGTCATAAGAGATACTGTAACCCTTGAGGAGTGGAACAACGATATTGATGACTCCAACACCGCCAATGGACTACCGGTATATTACTTTTATAAACAGAACAATCTGGTCATTGATAGCTACACCACAAACAAGATCGGTATCGTAGGTTGCACTAACGTAAAGTTGCGGAATATCAACTTCAGCGGCGGTGACCCAATAGCCATTGTTTTTACAAACGATAGCCTTATTGAGAATTGTACCATAACTAATAATAATGCTTCGGGCTTCGTACTTCTGTATTCACATAATAACAGCCTTGTAAATAGCACTGCATCGCAGAATCTTATCGGATTAAATATAGCGAACTCAACACATAACAGTATACGGGGGAATTTTTTTGCTGGAAATGCGGAATACGGCATTGAACTCAGTAATTGCAGCAACAACCTTATCTATAACAATAGCTTCGATAACACCCAGAACGCTTATGATAATGGACTCAACACCTGGAACATCTCCAAGACTTCAGGAACAAACATTATTGGTGGCTCATGGCTCGGCGGTAACTACTGGAGCGATTATACCGGAAGTGATACCGATGGTGACGGGCTCGGTGATACACCTTACTTTATCCATGAAGTAGGCATAGATTATCTGCCATTGGTAGCGATTGTAGCACCGGAAATATTTGATACAGGCAAAGGCGACTATCCAAGCATCTCCGGCACGCACAACGGTACCATCAAGCCTTTGTATGATATTGTTAACATTACTACCCTGTACACCTATCCCAGCCACAGCACCGGCGGGCATACCGAATACGTAAAGATATGGAACAGCACCGACTGGAACGTAACCGCAACGTGGAACGGCTACACTGGCGACTGGCACAACCTTACCTTCAACAATTCCTTTACGCTCTACGCGAACGAAACCTACAACTACACGATAAAAACCGGCTCGTACCCGCAGATCATCCATGCGTCAAGTAAAGAGGTAACCGGTGGGAGAATCACCTGTGAGGAGTTCGTGGACGTGAACGGCAAGCGGCACGAGGGCGGGATACCGGCGATTCGGCTGGCGGAGTAGCCCCTAACTTTTTTCTACCAATTTAGTCGCTCTGCCTTTTTCGTTCCGCACCTTCCCTGTCAAGGAGTAGCGATTGAAGATTACTCTTTGCGCTTCTGGTAAAGGTAACCTACAAGTTGTCCCGCGGCCATGCCCAGAAAAAATAAAATGAATGGCAACGGATATGAATAACCAGCAAATTCAACAAGCGCTATCCCGACGACTGACCCTATAATTCCGCCTATTGCTCCGCCCAGTAAATATCGAGGCTGCTTGGCTTCACCGGCTTTATTCTTTTTCCAGTAGAGAAAAACGCCGAACAAAACCAAGATTAGTACTAAAATCGCGATTAAGATCCAAGGCATGTTTTTTATTAAAAGGCTGCAGATATAAACCTACCGCTGATCCGTGTCCTCAGCGCTGCGCTAAATCCGGGGCTTCTCACGCCTCCGTTGAACACGCATATATGCGATCTTAGCGAATTTTATTTGGGGCTCGGCCTATTCAGCCCCCGCTGCGTAGAAATTCGGTTCAACGGACGGCTGCTAGAGCTTCTTTTCTGGCGGTGTACATTGATTTGAGAGCATGCTGCCCACACTTTACATCATTGGGATCATCATCATCCTCGTCACCGAGAAGAACCAGCGAATCGGCGATCTCGCAGCTCATACGATTGTGGTGAAGGTGTAGGTATTCAGCCTCGACTGTGGCGCAAACGCTTCTAATCAGCCCATTTAAGCAAACGAAAGATCGTGATGGATACCGTTAAGTAGTAGAAGAACCTTGCTCGTTATGAGGTGAGAAGCATGGGTGAGGAACTCAAAGGTGTTATAGCCGGGATGCTGGAGGAATTCCAGAAGATCATATCAGTCGAGGCCGCGGTTGGTACGCCGATAGAGCTCGAGGATAAGGTCTTGATTCCGGTCTTCAGCATCGGGTTCGGTGCCGGTGGCGGCGGTGGTGGGACGCGCAAAGAGAAGGAAGGAGCAGGCTATGGCGTTGGCGGCGGCGGTGGCTTGAGCCCCGTTGCGCTCATTGCGGTCTTCAAGGGCATTTCAGGCCCCGAGGGGTTGAAGGTGCTCTCACTGAAACCGTCGGGCGCGCTCGATAAGATCGTGGGCGAAGCACTGCCGACCGTCATGGAGAAGGTCTCGGAAATGCGGGCTGGCAAAACGGCCGAAGGCACGAAGACCGAACCAGGATCATAAACACGCTAAGTTAGCGATCGAAGTACTCTCGTGAGCTTCCCCGTCCCCTTTTTAGCAAACGGGTAATCCTTACGGGATTTTCTGTAGTGCACTAACCGGAGCGCCGACAATGGCTCTAATACTCGTTCTCCTGATCTTTTTCGCACTCATCGTAATACTCGTGGTTGCGACGTTACTCATTCCCGCCGACATCACAATCCGGCTCCTGAAAGAAGGTCCCGTAGCTGAGGTAGGGGTATCATTTAGGTTACTGCTCGGTGCGCTGACCGGTCGCATCGAGTACAGTGCAGAGCGGAACGAATTTCGAGTGCGGATCCTGGGCCTTAAGCTGTTCCGAAGACCGCTGGAACGCCGCACGGTGGGTAAAGCAGAGGCGAAGAAGCGGGAGAAGAGGGAAAAGGAAGGGCCCGACTGGAAAGCGATGATTACGAACGCGGACGAACTGTATAGCGCAGGAAAGGAGCTCGTGAGTGCGCTCACCAGGCACCTGTCGCTGAAGCGTGTGCAGGGTAAGCTGGCGGTGGGGCTACC
>CAZFWT010000015.1:3929-28034 GCA_964522635.1 uncultured Halobacteria archaeon
CCCTGGAACGACGCAATGAGCTCGTTCTGCGCATTGGTTATCTCAACGATGTAGCTGGCGATCTTCGGATGGAATGAGATCTCACTCGCATCCGCATAGAGCACGCCCTCGGTTGCAGCCCTGAAGAAGGAGATACAGGAATTAATCGCCACGGAAACCGTGCCATGCGAGTTCGAGGCCACCCCAAAGGCGAAATCTGCCAGGGTGAAGATAGCACCGCCGTGCACCATGCCGAACATGTTATGGTGGCTCTCGTTAATCTCCAGCATCGCACGCGCATGCCCTTTCGAGACCTCCAGCAGCTTGATGCCTGCCAACGCCGCGTAGTTATCGCCCTTAAAAAACTCCTCTGTTACTTCCATCGTTCCTCAACTGATTCATATCCTGAATTACAACGGTATATACTTTTTCTCGGCCACCTAACTTTTGGCGTGCGCTTTTGGCTACAGTGAGGTGATGCAGGCGATGAATGTCCGGTAGAAGCAACGCGGCTTCACCCAGCGACGTAAATCGCGGGCTTTAACGGAATCGCAAACGTCCTCTTACCCGCCGGATCGTACTCCTCGTTGATACCGATCTCGCAGCCAAACTCCCGGCTTAAATACGCCCGCTCACGTGCCAGGATCGCCGATTCGTCCAGTTCAGCATATTCTATATTACGCTTCAACAACTGCTTCACGAAATTCAACGTGCTCTTGTCCTTGCGGATTTGCATCGCCTCGCGTATCTTCTCCTTCTCCGGCACGTCCTTGAGCGCCCTGAAGAGCTCCCACTTCCACTGCTCGGACGCCGCATCCGCGGAATACAGGTAGATTTTCCGCGGCTCGATGCGTGCCACCTTCAAGATCTCCTGGATGTCCTCAACCAGAGCGCGCAAGTAGTCCTCCTCACGTTCCACCTGGTCGTTAACCAGCTCCGTCTTGATCCGCGGGAGTATCTCCAGCGAGACGAAAGAGTCATGTCGTTTGTGCCACAGCTCTTCACAGATATGCGGCACGAGCGGTGAGAGCATGATGAGCCACTCATCCAGCACGTTCCTTACAATCTGCTGTCTCCGTTCTACGCTCGCTCGCTTCTCATAGTACCGCAGATCGTTCATCAGATTGAAGACCATGTTGATCCCGCCTTCACGGATTCGGAATCCTTCAAAGAGCTCGTAGGATTGCTGTAACCGCCGGTAAAACCGCGAGAGTAGCCAGAGATCGATATGTGTATACTCCTCCGCGGGTAATGGCTCCGCATCGACACTCTCCGTGAAGACCGTAATAAGTGCATGGAACCGACGCCGCAACGCGTCGGTGTCCTGCTCACGCCAGTTGACGACCGTGGCGAAATCAGCATTGAGTGCGCAGTAAAGCCGGTAGAGATCCACGCCGTAGAGTTCCGAGACGCGCGCCAGTGGAATGACGTTCCCCTTGCTCTTCGAGATCTTCCGCCCTTCACGGATCATCAGCTCGTTCAGGGTGATCGCTTTCGGCCAGTGCTCCTCGGGGAATATCGCCGCATGATGCATGAGGAAGAAGACGAGATGGTTTGAGAGGTGAGGCGGCGCGGTATGCCGCTGATCGTTCGGGTACCAGTAGGTGAACTCCCGCCGCAGCCGCTCCAGAGTGGCGACTTCGAGCGAGCATTCCTTCGCTACGCGCTCTGCGTCCCCGTCGCCCAGCAATACATAATCGAAGAACTGCTCATCCAGCGCTTCAACCGGCACGTCCCGTAAGAGATGCACGATGGTGTACATCGCCATATATATAGTCGAATCACTCAGTGACTCGATGATCCACTCCCGCTCGAACGGGAACCGAGTGCCTAACCCGCGTTTCCGTGCGCAGGGTCTAAACGCTAACCAGTCAATGATATCGTGCATGTAAGCCTTGTACTTCTCAGGATAGAAGGTCATCAGCGCCACGAGCTTGTGCCCTTCGTCCTTCCACCAGTGCGGTGTGTAATCAATAAACCATTGATCTTGCAGAACCGCAACAATCACCTTGCTACCGCCGCGCGTCACCGCTTTGCGCGAGGTCTCGTAGAAGATATCAGAGATATTCTCGGCCTGTAACCAGTCCTTCACCTGATCTTTTATCTGCGCGATCTCGATGCCCGCAAACTGCTTACACCGCGCGTTCAAGACACCACGATAAAACTCATCCTTGTAAATGATCTGCGTGGCCTCTTCGAGCCGTTCGTCATCCTGGCTCGCGATGCACATCTGCTCGCAAATCTCCTTCGCCGGTAGGTCGTAGCCCGCGATATCGATTACCTTGATCGGCTCAAGCACGATACCGCGGTCACGTCGTAAATCCTCAAGGCCCATATAGTCGTAGGGCGCGTGCCCCGGCACTGAATAGACCACCCCGGTACCGACATCCTCATCAACAAGACTCGCGGGATAGATGGGAATTTCACGCTCCTCAACGAGCTCCGTCGCCGCTTTCCAGAGTAGATCTTCACCCTTTAATTCACCTAAAACCGCGATTCCTTCTCGCTGATAGCGCAACTTCTCCGCAGCCTCTCGGGAGACGATCCAAACTTCGTCGTTCACCCTCACTCGCACATACGTGGCTTCCGGTTTTATCCAGATATTGGTGACCCCGAAGATGGTCTCGGGCCGAAGCGTGGCCGCAATCAGGTACGCATCCTCGTCACAGAGTTTGAATTTGATCACGGTATACTCGATGATCGAGACCTTATCGGTGTCTCCTTCGCCGATATCATCCTCGCCGACCGCGCAGCCCTCGGTACACGAGTAAGTGATCGGATATTTTCCTTTCTTGATAACGCTCATATCGTAAAGCTTCTTGAACTGCCATTCGATGAACTTGTTGTACATCGGCTCCATCGTATTGAACTGCCGGCGCCAATCGATGGAGTAGCCCATCTGTTTGAAGTCCTCAGATATCCGTGCGGCGAAAAAGGCGGCAACATTCTCCGGCTCGTCAAAGGTCTTAAGGATCTCGTCAACCTGTGCAGGATCTTCATAAATCGAGACGTAGTCCCTGTACCGTGCGATGACCGACTCATCGCCTCGCGCAATGCTGTCAGCGATCGCCAGGATCGGCGTGCCGGTAACGTGAAAAGCCATCGGAAAAAGGACGTTGTAACCCTGTAATCGCTTAAATCGCGCAATAATATCCCCGATCGTGTACGTTCGCCCGTGCCCGATGTGGAGTGGGCCCGAGGTGTATGGATACGGGACGGTCAGATAGAATTTCTCCCGCTGACCGGTTTCAGGCTCGAAGAGCTTGCTCTCCGCCCAGTTCCGCTGCCATTTCTCCTCGATCGCTTTGAAGTTCAGTTCAGAAGAGTCCATTTTGGCTCGTTTCCCGTCTCAATTCTATACTTAGGTGCTCCTTTGGTGCGTGTGGAGTGTTGCCCTGATACTGTGTTAGGTGTGCAGGTTAAAAAGCTGCCCGATCTTCACAATTCCCCCCGCCGCTATAGCAGCTCGCACGAACTTACGGAACATGAAGGATTAGACAGAGTTCTGCGGATCCCAGAATTGGACACGAAGGAGCTCTACGGAACCCGTAAGGTTTTAATGGTTTGCGGTCTTAGATTCTACGCATGGCGAAGAAGATGGCGGAGAAGAGCATAACGGAGATCAACGCACGGATTATTGATGGGAGCGTCCGGGTGGTGACTGCGGATAAGATGGGTGAACTTGTGGACGAATGGGGCACCCAGAAGACGGTAAAAGAAGTGGATGTAGTCACCACGGGAACGTTCGGCCCTATGTGCTCCTCCGGCGTATTCCTCAACTTCGGCCATGCTGATCCGCCAATCAAGATGCAGCGTGTCTGGCTCAATGAGGTGGAGGCATATACGGGTATCGCTGCGGTGGACGCGTATCTGGGCGCGACGCAACTCTCTGAGGATCGTGGCATGGAGTATGGTGGCGGGCATGTCATCGAGGACTTAGTAGCCCGGAAATCGGTCGAGATAAGAGCTACAAGCTATGGCACGGACTGCTATCCCCGAAAAGAACTGGAAACGACCATTACGCTCGACGATGTGAATCAGGCGGTTATGACGAATCCTCGAAATGCCTCACAGCGGTACATCGCTGCGACCAACTCCACCAATCGAATGTTATACACGTATATGGGCACGTTACTGCCAGATTATCGGAACGTCAATTATGCAGGTGCGGGTGCGCTCTCTCCGCTGGCCAACGACCCGAGGTACGAGACCATCGGTATCGGAACCCGGATTCTCCTCTGTGGGGCTCAGGGATACGTTATGGGCATGGGAACGCAGCACAATCCGACCAATCGTTTGGGCACGCTCATGGTCACCGGCAACTTGAAGGATATGCAGCAGGAATTTGTAAAGGGCGCGACCTTCGATGGCTATGGCGCTACTCTCTACGTCGGCGTTGGTGTGCCGATTCCTCTATTGAACGAAACGATCGCGAAACAGACCGCGGTACGCGATGCTGATCTCGCCACAGAGGTGATTGATTATGGTGTTGGCCGTCGCGAGAAGCCGATGTTGGCGAAAGTAACCTACGAGGACTTGAAATCCGGAACTATACAGCTAGAGGGCAAAGACGTGCCCACCTCGCCACTTTCGAGCTTCCTCATGGCACAGCGGGTTGCTGATGAGTTGCAGGTACTGATTGAGAAGGGTAAATTTACCCTCACGCTCCCGGTGGAGCACTTACCGCGGGACACCGTGGTGAAGCCGATGAAGCAACCGGAGCTGCCACTCGTGAAGGATGTTATTATTCGTGATGTCCCGACTATCCGCGAAACGGCAACTATCGAGGAGGCCGCGCAATTGATCATGGAGACTCAGACCACGCATATTCCCGTGCTCTCGAAGGATAAGAAGCTCGTGGGGATGGTAACTGCATGGGATATCGCTGCGGCCGTGGCGAAGCGGCACGCCGAATCGGCTGAGATCATGACAAAAAAAGTGATAACTGCGGACCTTGATGAGCCCCTGGAGCTCGTGATTCGGAAGATGGAACGCGGCAACATCTCGGCATTGCCGGTGATCGATAAACGCAGGCGGGTCATCGGCATGGTGACGAGCGATGAGATCAGCCGGATGATCCGGAAGAAGAAATGGAAATGGAAACTCGGGCTCTGAAGGTCGATCTGCTCTGTCTGGGCGCCAGGGTGGCTGGCATGATTAAGGGCAGGAAGGCAGGTGCGGGCCCGGCGGCTGGTGGGATGTTCATCATCGGCGATACCGTCGCGAACGTAGCAACGCAGAGCTGGTTTGTTGCGCAGTCACCCTATCATCTGGAGTTTGCGAATGGTCGCTACCAACTCAGGAAGGATGGTGAGCTCGTGACCGAGGTGCGATTCCCTACCGCGAAGTTCCAGACTTTGAAGACTGCTGAGGGCATTCCATATTACAAGATCGCGCTCCTGCATGGCATGGATTGCCTGGCGACCACCACAATCCAGACCTGCGTCTACTGGAACACGCCGTTACGGTGTCGATTCTGCGCGATTGAGCTCTCGTTGCAGAGCGGCGCGACGATCGCGAAGAAGACGCCAGAGCAGCTCGCTGAGGTGGCACGTGCGGCGAAGCGGCTGGATTCGGTCACGCACGTTACGCTCACCACCGGGACTACCGCAACACCCGATAAAGGGATAGCGCACCTGGTCACGGTAGCGCGTGCGATAAAAGCGGCGACAGGGTTACCCATTCACGTGCAATTCGAGCCTCCGAAAGACCTCACCATCATCGATCGGCTCGCAGGCACCGTTGATACCGTGGGCATCCACGTGGAGAGCTTCGACAGGAGGGTGCAGAGAGCGATAACGCCGTGCAAGGCGGGCATACCGCTAGAGCAGTACATCGAGGCGTGGAAGCGGAGCGTCGCGCTCTTCGGTGAGAGTCAGGTGAGCAGTTTCGTCCTTGCCGGCCTTGGTGAGAAGGATGAATCGATCATCGAGGGCAGTCGACTCCTGGCAGAACTGGGCGTGTACCCGTTCATCGTGCCGCTGCGGCCCATTGCGGGCTCAATGCTGGAGCACGAGCGGCCACCGAGCCCTGAGCGGATGCGCCCATTGTATGAAGCGGTCGCGGAGATTCTGCGGGAGACGGGCGTGAGCTGGCGGAAGTGCAAGGCGGGCTGTGTCAAATGCCGGGCGTGCTCGGCGCTGCCGGAATATGAATGAATTCGGGACTCCATGAGCAGTCTTCAGAGCAGCAAGCCTTCTCTCTGTGTCACCGCGAAAAGCACCGCATCAAAACTTGGCACTGGTTACCGTTTGAATATCTCATGTTCTCTGAGAATGTCGTCAATGCTGGCAACTATAACAGAGATATCTTCTGCTGTAAAAGACCGTATTCAAACCCTTCACACCTCATACCGCCCATAACTGAGCGCGAGCATGCCAAAAACGCCGTATCTCCCGAGCAATGCTAAGTCCTCCTGCTCCAGCTTCCGCTCTCTCACGGGTGGCAGCGGCTTCGTTCGTTTGCAAATGATCCGGCCGCCGGTCATCTGCGCGCCGACGTAGCCCTTGACACTGCCTTTCACGAAGACCACGCCCTTGCGCAGCTCCACACCCAGAAATTCCGCTGCGTTACCCAAAATCACCACGGTTCCGCCATTGAGCAGCGCAGCCGCATTCATGCCGGCATTCCCGGACACGACGACCGCGCCACGGCGCATCAAGATCCCAACGCTGATCCCGACATCGCCCTTTACGTTCACCTTTGCATCGGTCATGCAGCGTGCTGCGAGCGTATGCCGTAACAAGCCATCAGCAAGCATCAATTCGCCATCTCGCACTTCGTTGGGTGCGAGTGGAGCATTGTGCTCGTGTTTTTCCGGGTGGTGCAGGAGCCACGTAATCGAGAAGAATTTCTTGTAGCCCGCACGATCAGATTCCACCGGGATAATATTGCCAAGCGGTTCCTGAACCTTGCCCCTGACATAAATCGCACCGGCGAGCATGCTCAGGCCGAGGTATGAATCGGCGTTACCATCTATCATGATCGAGCCAACCTCAGGCAGCTCCTTACCGTTGCCCCCAAAAAAGACGAGATCCACGCCCAAGCTCGAGCCGATGAGCTTACCAGCATCACCCCTGATACGCACGTCCTCGCCATTCTTCAACGCATCCACCACCGCCTCGTACGTATAGCTCGTGCCGTTCTGCGAGGGAATGATATCAGCAGGCTTGAGCCGCTCGCCCTTGTGCTGCCAGATGAAGTTGTACGTGAAGTCCCCGACGCAATCCTGCGGCGCACTCAGGTTCAACTCCATGGTTACCTTACTACTTATTAACGCATCAGTGCTTAACGGGCTGTCGGTTTTATCACTGAATCGTATCAGTTTAAAATAACGTATTGCCCATGGAATGCAGGCTCGTCAAGCAAGGATTCGAGCAGGGGAGCTGCCAGGTATTCGACCGGGCGTCGGGCCAGTATCGAAAAGCATGCGACGCCACGCTCAAAATAGTAAAGGGCACGCCCCATCGATTGATACACGGGAGTTTTCTCTCGCGACCCGAGCATTACCTCTCGATATACCAGTCGGGCTGCAATCTCTCCTGTAAGAAATGCCACTCCTGGCAGTTCACGCAGCATGCGGTCGGCGAATGGGTGTCTCCCCGTGAGGTAGCAACTGCAGTTAAGCGGTATTTGACTGATTACGAGATTACCTCGGTGCCACGCGAGCAGGCAACGAGCTGGCATGCGCACGAGCTCTGTAAGGGCTGTGGCCGGTGTATTTTGCAGGGCGAGCGGAGCGAACACTGTCCCGGCGTTCTCAGTCTCGATAAAATCGAACTGAGCCCGCAGGGCTGGGGGCCCGCGCGCAACATCGCCGCCTTCACGGGCGGCGATCTCACCTGCCAGCCTGAATTCTACGTGCAGTCAACGGAATTGATCAAAGGGCTTCCCGAAAGAGTGTGGGTGCTCATAGAGACGAACGGGTACGGCCTCACCCCGGAGAATCTGGATCTGTTACAGGATGCAGGCGTTGATGCTTTCTGGCTCGATATCAAGGCGTACGATGACGAGGTGCACCGGCGATTGACCTGCGTCTCGAACGCGCGCATTTTGCAGCTACCAGAGGAACTGAAAGAGCGAGGATTCGTCCTCGAAGTGCTCGCACTCTGCATTCCCGGCTGGGTTGAGGCTGATCAAGTTGGTCAAATAGCAGAGACGATAGCCGCGGTTGACACCGAGATTCCGTTCACCATACTCGCGTTCTTTCCCGCATACCAGATGCGTGACGTGCCTCCCCCCTCTCTGGAGCAGATGATCGATGCCTGCCTCGCGGCAAGGGCTGCTGGACTGCGCAAGATCAAGCTCGGGAACGTCCACCTGGTGGCGCACACACGCGAGGATTACGAGACCCTAGAGCGCATCGTTGGTCGAGATAGTCTGTAAAAGACCGCTTTATTACACGCTGTCTCTTAGGTAACAATATACAATCCATGACTTCAGCGGAAGAGCGAACCAAAGAGCACCGAAGCAATGAAGATGCCGCGTACGTTGCATGGCTGCGAGCGAATGCGAAAACCCTCGCAGAAATCTTTAAACGGCTCGATCCGTATCGAATTCAGTATCTCATCCACAGCTACGAAAAGTACCGCGATCGCCCGGTCTCGCTATACGCGTCGCTTCTCGGAGAGAAAGAGCGAGCAATCAAAAAGCTCGCCGGTACCGAGCGGCTCACAAAGATCATCATCGTGAAAATGGGGGCCTTCATCTTCGCGCCCTCGATAATTATGCCTGCGGACGCATCTTTGGATCTGGGGACGGCGATGTTCCGCCGTTTCTTCATACACGGCTCCTGGGTCTCTGTCATCGCACTGAACGAGACGTTTCTTACCGCGGCGACTGAGCCCATGCTGCGCTACGTGCTCGAGCACGAGCTTGCCCAGGGCGAGATCTATACCGAAATGGCAGAATATAACCTCCAGAACCTCAGTCCGGACATGCGGGGCGTCGTTCATGAAGAAGCACGTATGAAAGCGATCAAACGCTCCGGCATCTCAGAAGACGAGGTGGAACAAGAGCGGCAGTTGATCATCGAGCTCTCGGGGCAGCATCCCGTCGTGCCCGTGCATTTCGCATCCGCCGCTCTGGTCACGTATCTCATAGCGAATTGGGCTCAGATGCAGCAGTTTGGTGCTGTCAGCCAGACGGATATGGAGCGAGAGTTAGAAGGCCCGACGGCGAGTTTACTCGAACGAGTCAGAGTGGGGATCGAGCTGTACGGGGTTTTTCTACGTGCGCTGAAACGAGAACTGACCATGACGGGTGCGGAATACGGGGTTGCGGTGGTTTGACAGCCTGTTTTCGCTTGAACTCGAGAAAATCTACGATAAATCGAGTTTTTTATCTTTCGATTTTTAATTCTTCGTATCTCTTACGCTCAGGCTCTATGTTGCGCATCACATTCTTGGGAACCGGAGGCTCGATGCCCACGCCGAACAGAACGCCGTCAGCAATCGCAGTGAATCGAGAAGGCGAGTTGCTGCTCTTTGATTGCGGCGAGGGCGCGCAGCAGCAGATGATGCGTGCGAAGACCGGCATGAAGATCGCCGCGATCTTCCTCACGCACTTCCACGCTGACCATGTGCTCGGTATTCCCGGGCTGATACAAACGATGGCCCTGCAGGGACGAGAAGAGCCGCTTGAGATTTACGGTCCGCGCTACGTGGATAAATTCCTCTACCATCTCCTCGCGTTGGGTTACGCCGGCCGAGGCTTCGAGATAAAAGCAATAGAACTGGGCGCGGGCGACGTGGTCCGAAGAGCGGGCTATGAGATACGAACGATGAAGACCGAGCACAACGTCACGAGCATCGGCTATGTGCTCGAAGAGAACAAGCGACCCGGGCGATTCAACCGTGAACGAGCGATCGAGCTGGGTATTAAACCCGGCCCGCTATTTGCGAGACTGCAGTCAGGACATTCAATTAACGTTGACGGGCGCGAAATCAAGCCCGAGCAGATCTTGGGTCCGCCGCGACCGGGCCGTAAGATCGTGTATACTGGTGATACACGACCGTGCGCGAGCGTGATCGCGGTGAGCAAGGACGCGGACCTGCTGATCCATGACGGTACCCTTTCGGAGGAGACAAAGGAGTTTGCGATCGAGTACATGCATTCAACCGCATTGGAGGCCGCTGAGGTCGCCAAGAAGGCGGGAGTGTGCAAGCTCATGCTCACACATCTCAGCGCCCGGTATTCGGATCTCGAGGGTGCGCGCAAGCTGAAAGCAGAAGCGCAACAGGTTTTTGAGAACAGCGACGTGGCGAGTGACCTCATGACGATCGAGGTCGGGTACCGGGAGTGAGGAGAGTAAGCCCCCTTCTGTTTCGGCAGCATTTATCTCAGCGCCTTCCTCAGGCTTGCACCCGCGAGGCTGGTCGTTCCATCCGTGACCATACGACTTCATCCTTACGGAATCATCACCTGGGTATGGCCCGGTCCCGTTTCTATACCAGAGCCAAGACTCTCGCCTTACGCCCTCTCGGCGTTCGCTCCTTACGGTGGGGGGACTTTCCTCAGCCCTCGAGCAACGAGGACCGACAGCTGCCCTTCCTCTCTCCCGTACCTTATATTTTGTGCTGCGAGGATAAATTATCGCTCGTTAGGTTTCTTAGCTAGCGATGATAAACGGGTATGAGCGCGCTCAAGCCACTAGCGCCACTCGCACCAACGCGCTCTTTGCGCTCCTCATACACGCCGCCGAACGTCCAGTTTGGCTCCACACCGGTCATAATCGCGACGACTTTCGCCATGCCGTTGAAATCCTCATTGATTCGCGCGCCCCAGATCACGTTCGCGTTCTGATCCAGCTCGTAAGTGAGCAGTTCAACGATGTCGTTGGTCTCCTTCATCGTGAGGTCCGAGCCACCGGTCACGTGAATCAGCGAGCCCGTTGCGCCTCGATAATCTGCCTCCAGCAGCGGGTGGCAGAGCGCGTCCTCGACGACCGCTTCGGGTTTGTGCTCTGATTTTGCCGTCTCGCCTACGAGCATTACGGCGACACCACCTTCCTCCATTACCGCCTTGAGGTCCGCGAAGTCAAGATTCACCAATGACGGCTGCGTGATCGTCTCCGTTATCCCCTGAATGGTCTCCGCGATCAGCATGTCCATTGTCCTGAACGCGTCATTCACCGGTAGATTGCCCGCGTACTTGATCAGCTTATCATTCTCCAGCACAATCACGGTATCGGTGGTTTCTCGCAAGCGCTCGATGCCCTCTGCCGCTCGTTTCCTTCTGATCCGTTCCGCTTCAAACGGATAGGAGACCATCGCCACGACAATCGCGCCCTCTTCCTTCGCAATATCGGCAACCACCGGCGCTGCGCCCGTACCGGTACCGCCGCCCATACCTGCGGTGAGGAAGACGAAGTTCTTGCCACTTACGAGCCGCCTGATCTCTTCCTTGTTCAGTTCCGCGGCCTTCCGGCCCATTTCCGGTGAACCGCCCGCGCCCAATCCGCGCGTGAGCGATTTCCCGATCAGGACCTTCTTCTCACACTTAATGGAGTCCAGATGCAGCTTGTCGGTGTTAATAGCAATTCTGCTCACGCCTTCCAAGCCACCCAGATATTCCAAACGGTTCATCGAGTTGTTCCCTGCACCACCGACACCAACGATCGCTAATTGAGGAACACCAAACAAATCGTCATCCTCATCTACTGGCTTATTTTCGGTCTCTTTCACGTATCCCAGCATCTCTCCCATCTTCTCCTCTTTTTCTTTAAGCCTATCGCCCCACATTTTCTTTCTCCTATATAAGAATGAGGGGTTATATAAAGTTATCGGTTGGGAATGCCCTAAAGCGGCATCACGGTAAAATGCATGTTAGTCGTTTAAAAGGCAAAATAAGCATTAAAAAAGGTTTTATCTGCACTCACGGAACACGTTCAGAGCGGGGCACCCGCTTCCACACGAAATGATGGTCCGCCGAATCAGCGCCGGGAAGCGGGGCAAGGGAAGGAGAAGGGGAAGAAGCGCGCTACCCGATGACCTGTACCGCGGATATGAGCAGCGAGGGCGAGACGACCGTGTAAATCTGTTGAGTATCGTCACCGAGCAGCTCCACGTGTTTCAAAAGCTCCTGCGAATTACCTGCGATCATGACATGTTTAACGGGAAATGAAGCGCCTTTGCTAAGCGCAACGGCATTCTGAGCAACAACGGAGAAATCGCCGGACGCGCGAGAAGCGGTATGTGCACCGATCACGTCATGCACGAAGAGCCCTTCCTTTGCATCGCCAAGTAGCTCGTTTCTCGTAACGATCGCACCGCCTTCTGCTGCCTTCAGGGTGAAGTTCGTCGGGCCGGG
Source organism: uncultured Halobacteria archaeon (assembly GCA_964522635.1). Classification (GTDB taxonomy): domain Archaea; phylum Halobacteriota; class Syntropharchaeia; order Alkanophagales; family Methanospirareceae; genus JACGMN01. The sequence goes on from CAZFWT010000015.1 coordinate 16,218, forward strand.
TACAGGCAGACTGCTGAAGCCGCGCAGGGCGTTTCCCGTGCTTTCGACCTGATCTTTCGCGCCGGTGTAAGTATCATAGAAGAAATTGGTAAGCACGCCGTTCGCAACGAGGGTTGTTGATTGCGTAGGGACACCTTCGCCGTCCATCTTCCGGGTATTCACACCCAGCGGCATCGTGCCGTCGTCAACGATCGTGAGAATCTCGGATGCAATCGTTTCGCCTTTTCTCCCGTGATAGGGCGACTGTTTCCGCTGCACCGTTTCCGCACTCAGCTGGGGGATAAGGGTGTAGGCGAAGAGGCTCTGCACAGCGTGGGGTGAGAAGACCACCGGCAGCTTCTTCGTTTGGATGGCTTTGCCACCAAGGCTCTCAGCTGCGAGTCGCACCGCCTCCGCACCTATCGCGCCAAAATCAACCTCGTTGAGCAGCCTGCTCACTTTGCTCTCGTAGCCTGAGGTCTCTTCGCCCAGCCCGTCACGTGCGACGACTGACATACCTGCCGAAGCATACGTGCCCGAATCCTGAATCTCGACCCCCTCAGAGTTCATAATGAAGATTTCATCGTGCCCTGCTGCGAAGCTCCCCTCAGTGGGTTCGCACTCAATGCCCCGTTTCAGCTCGTACGCGCTCGTTCCCGCGAGCATCTCCTTACAGTAGCTCATTGCCGCGTCGCTCCCGCTTTCTGCATCGAGCATCTCAATGATGTTGCGATCGAACGTTTTTTCAGGTGTGCAGTAACCGCGAGTGAGCGCTCCAGTCTGAGGTAATGGCAAGCTTCTGAAATGCTCGTCGTATTCGGATACGCGCGCGTGCTTGATGGCATGTGTCACGCAGTCTTGCAGGTTCGGCTGCTCGACTGCTGTGGTGTGCGCGAATCCGATTTTATTTGCGATAACGACGCGGACGCCGATCCCCGTGCTTCTCACGTACCGTACGGTCTTTACCTCATCGCGCTCAAGCTCGACGCTGAGCACATCGTCCCGTTCGCCGTAGAGTTCGACCTGGTCGCAGCGCTGGACGGCAAATTCCAGTGCGGTACGCAGGAGATCAAGCATCGTGTTTCACCCACTCAGTTTCCTCTCAGATCACCGCATTGAAACGGTGCAAACGCCGGAGAGCCCATGTAGGGATTGTTCGCGAAGTTATTTGCGTGTTCATCTTTGTATTAGTGAAGAGCGGAATATTAAAGAGCATGGTCGTCCCGATAGCCGAAGGCGAACTGGTGCATCTTCTTGACAGAAGAGGACGGAGATATCAGATACTCGTGAAAGCGGGAGGCACGTTCACGTTCCGTCGCGGTTCGCTGGCTCACGACGAGCTCATCGGTCTGGAGGACGGGAGCGTGGTGAAATCCGACCATGGTGAGCGGCTTCTCGTCACTCGACCGACCCTGGAAGAATATATCGCCAAGATGAGGAAAGGCTCGCAGATCATTTATCCCAAGGATATCGCAGCTATCCTGATGTTCGCCGATATCTTCCCGGGTGCACGGGTACTGGAGGCCGGCATCGGCTCGGGCGCGCTGACGATGGCGCTGCTCCGTGCCGTAGGACCCCACGGTACAGTAATATCATACGAGCGGCGACCGGACTTTCTGGAGGTCGCCCGTAGCAACATCGAAACCTTCTTCGGTGCTGTTGCAAGTGCGGGAACAGAGGGCTCGGGCGAGCTGATCATCAGGGAGAAGGACGTGTACGAAGGGATAGAGGAGCGCGATGTAGACAGAGTACTTCTGGACCTTCAAGAGCCCTGGAGAGCGCTGAAACACGTTGATGCAGCACTCCGAAACGGTGGCATTCTGCTCTGCTATAATCCAACCGTGCTGCAAATCTTCAAGCTCTCGAAACGGCTTGAGTTACAGTTCGCGGAGCGATTCCGCGTCATGGGCATTTTCGAATTGGCACTGCGCGGCTGGGCGGTTAAGGGGCGGAGTATGCGGCCTGAGAATCGCATGGTCGCTCATACCGGCTTTATCTTCATTGCGCGGAAGTTCGCACCCGCGGCGTGAAAACTATAGTAAACGTGCCGCTGCAGCTCGGTATGGCTGGACGAGAAGAAGAGGTGACTGGAGCACGAGCAATCGGAACAGCCAAAATGCGCGATGGAATCCAGGTGTGCGCCCAGGTATGCGGCGATCGCGCATTCTTTGCGCGTCTCCGATTCTGAACAGATTACTTCCATAACGCGAACCGCAGGATCTGCGAGGAGATAATCGATGTGCCAGTGCAGCCGTTTCTTGTCGCCCGGTTTGCGGAGGTGCCGGCGGATCCGTGACTCCAGGCCCGAAAGCGCGGAACCAACATAGGCATAATAGCCCTTATAGAAGGCAAGAACCCCCTTTTGTCCGACTTCCAGCTCGGTATCCCTCACCGTCTCGATGATGAGCACATAGGTGCCTTTCATGTTCCCAGACGCTTCGAGCTTTCACGCAAGCACGCTGTAAAACCGTTGAGCATTCGGGATGATAAAAATGCGGTGGCGCGCTCGTGGACGTCGTGGTTCCGTAATCGAATGAGCGGACAGACAGTGCACGTGAATATTTAATGATGAAAATAAGAAAGTGGGAAGTAAGGAAGGAATGCGGATCGAAGAGCGAATAGCGGCGTTGAAGCGGAAGAGGAATGCGATCATTCTGGCACATAACTACCAGATTCCCGCGGTGCAGGACATTGCGGACTTCGTTGGCGACTCCTTAGAGCTCGCGCGACGAGCGACGGCGACTGATGCGGACATGATCATCTTTTGCGGTGTTGATTTCATGGCAGAGACCGCGGCGATCTTGAATCCGGAGAAGGCGGTGATTCTGCCTGATCTCTGCTCGATCTGCCCGATGGCGCAGCAATTACTGAGCGAGGAGCTTCGATCGGTGCAGCGCGCGCACCCGGAAGCCGAGACGGTCCTCTACGTCAATACGCGTGCCGAGAGCAAGACACTTGCGGACTGTATCTGCACCTCAGCGAACGCTCCGATGATCGTTCGGGCGATGGATTCCGAGGCGGTCATCTTCGGGCCGGACCGCAACCTGGGCTATTATGCGCAGAAAGGCAGCACAAAGAAGCTTATCATCGTGCCCGAGCACGGGAATTGCCCTTCACATTATCAGATCTCGCTTGAGGAGCTGGAGGCCGCGAAGAAGGCACACCCCGCCGCAACGATCGTCGTGCACCCAGAGGTCATACCTGAGATTCAGGAACGAGCGGATTACGTCGCGTCAACCGGTGGGATGGTGCGGCTTGTACGGGAAATTGCGGATAAGGAACTCCTGATCGGCACGGAGATCGGGATCCTGCACCGCTTGAAGAAGGAAGCGCCGGATAAGGCGTATTACCCAATTTCCACGAACGCCGTCTGTCCGCAGATGAAGATGATCACCTTACCGAAGATTCTCACGTCCCTGGAGCAGGAAAAGCCGCGGATTGACCTACCACCCGAGATCGTGGAGCGTGCGCGGAGGCCCATAGAACGGATGCTCGCATTATCATCATAAGCGGCCAAAGAGCTCTCAGCATGTTACTTACTTTTCCGAAAGATTACCGACTCAGGTACCTACCGTTCTTGTGCTTTCAGCGCCGCAACGAGCTTCTTGTTCTGCTCCTGCGTGCCCACGCTGATGCGGATGAGCGAATTGCCCGCACCCCTGAAGGATCTACAGTCGCGCACGGTGATCCCCTTCTCTTCCAGCTCGCTACACACTTCAGAAGACGTTCTGGGAACGACGTCCACGAGCACGAAGTTCGCCTCGGACGGATACACCGTGAAGAGGCCCTGAAGCTCGGCTCTGAGATACTGGCGTCCGGACCTTACCAACTCGACACTCCTTCGCAGGTGCTCGGTATCCTGTAGAGCGGCGAGCGCGGCAATGAGCGCGACGTCATTCACCGTGAAGGGGAGCGAGACTTTCTTGTACATGCCAACCACCCATTCGGGCAGTACGGCGTAGCCAACGCGCAGCCCGGCGAGCCCGAAGGCCTTCGATAAGGTGCGTAAGACCACCACGTTCTCGTACTCGCTCGTAAGTCTGACCAGCGATGAATCGGCGAACTCCGCGTATGCTTCGTCAAGCACCACCATGGCCCTCGGCACTGATTCCGCGAGCGCACGCACCTCATTCGCCGCGATGCAGTTCCCGGTCGGGTTGTTCGGGGAGGAGAGGAAGATCATGCGCGTTTTGCTGTTACTGGCGGCTACCAGGTTATCAGGTGAAATAGCGTAGTTCGCATCGGAGCTTCGCGGTACATATCGAGGCGTCGCAGCAGCGATCTTCACCAGTGACTCGTAGAGCGAGAACGTGGGCACCGGGATAATCGCTTCATCGCCGCTTCCAAGAAAGATCTTGACGAGCGTGTCCAGAACGCCGTCGATGCCCGCGCCGATCACAACGCTCTCTACAGTTACCGCAGCATAGCGGGCAATTGCAGCTCTCAACGCTTCTTCGTTGCGCTCCCAGGGGTAGATGCTCAGGTTCAGCTCACCGGATGCTAGCGCGTTGAGAATAGCGCGGACCGCTTCAGGGCACGCACCCAGAGGATTCTCGTTTGAGCTCAGCTTGATCGCGCCTTTGATCAATTTCCCGGGCTGGTATTCCTCTATTTCCGCGATGGCGTCGCGAACCGGTACCGGCATTTTGAGGGTCATTTGGCATTCAGCATAGCGTAGAGAAGCGCAGTTTAAAAGTAAATTAGTAGGTGGAACGGATAAAAAGACCGTGCCTTCATCCCTCTAAAAGCCGCGCGATGAGCGCACCGACACGCTCCAAAAAGGCGCGGTCCGCGTCCGTGAAGGGTGCACGTTCATGTGAGTCTATGTCAAGAACGCCCCGTAGTGCTCCGGCTAAACTGATGGGCACGACGATCTCGGCCTTCACGAGCGGGCTGCAAGAGAGATAGTTTTGCTCCTTTCTGACGTCCGGGACGATCATCGTTTTCTGGCGTACCGCAGCCTGCCCGCAGACGCCTGCGCCAAACGGTATTCGGATGTGCTCGGTCGGTGCACCCGTGAACGGTCCTAGAACGAGGTCGCTCTTGGTCTGCTCATCGAGGCGGTAAACGCCGACCCAGTTATAGTAAGGTACCGAGTCCTTAAGGAGCGAACAAAGTGCTGCCAGCTTCTCGTCCTGCGCGCCGGTCGACGCGATGAGCTGCTTCACGCGCGTAATGAGTGGAAAGAACGCCTGGTTCGAACTGCACACCACCGTCTTCACCCTACTTTAATCCGATTTGATCAACCGAACCGCCGTGCCATAAGCCAGAAGCTCTGCAGCTCCAGCCATCGTCTGCGAGGTCGTGAACCGGACGTTGAGCACGGCATCAGCACTGAGCCGCTGCGCATCGTTGATCAGTCGGTTCAGTGCCTCCTGACGCGCATCGGACAGCATCTCGGTATATTCCTGCAGCTCGCCGCCCACGATCGTCTTCAGGCCCGCTGCGATGTCCTTTCCGATGTGCTTTGCCCGCACGGTGTTTCCGAACGCGACCCCGAGGATCTCGTAGGTGTAGCCCGGAACAGAGTCCGTCGTTGAGATAATCATCCACTCCTCCTTTTCACCGCTCTTCTTACCGCCTATACTCCTCATTAGGGTGCTCTATTATCGCTTCGCGCCCCCGGAAGAGATAGAGCGCGAGGCCGATGAGAATGAGCGGGATCGAGTAAATAAGCGTGATTGGGTAGCCAATGAGCAGAATGAGGCCGATAACGATAAAGATGATGCCCGTGATCACCTGGCTCTTCATGGCTCGAAAGATACAGAGACTTTTCTATTCTCGGTTCACCATCCGCGGTGGTAGCGTTGTAGTATTCTACACTCCCGCGACAGTCTTCAGCTTCTGCGCGTCCCCGCCCGCCTTGGCCAGGAGATCGGGCATCGTCTCTTTCGTATACACTTCGGCATTGAGCGCGAGATTTCGTGCTTGGAAAAACGCTTTCTGCAGCAGCGGCTTGATCGTCTCCGGTGTCGGGTAGGCGATGTTGAGGGCCACGTTGCGTGCCTTATCACTCGCCTCGTAGAGCAGGTCGAGGATGATAAACCGCGTGGGATAGCCGTACTTCAGGTGCGTTGCGAGCGAGAAGGCTGCTTTGGCACACTCCTGGACGTCAGCAAGGTACTTATCGACGTCGATATGAAGCACCGCGGGTGTAAAGAGCACGCTGCCGTCGCGATCGAAGACTGCGAGCAGGTCCAGACCTTCCTTGACCGGGTAGATCTCCAGCTTTGCCAGTAAGTCAGCCATCGGTGCAGAGACCACATCGCCCGACTTCACCGCGACCTTCCGCTGCTTGATCACGACCTTGCCGCTCTCGATACCGGCCGGAATACCCTTGCTCTGCAACTCGCCGACGATCGGGCCAGGCCGCAGCGAGGTTGGACCAGCTTCCACCACGATATCGAATGGCGCGGTCGCGCCGGCCTTGATGGGTGCCGGGATCTTGCCCTCCTCGAGCACGGTATACAACTGGAAAGGATCGTAATTGGTAAAGATCAGGGCCATCTGATCGTCGATGAACTCAGACATCTTGTCCATGCCGCACTCGGTGAAGGAGAGATTAAGCATGCTATTCTTCGAGACGCGGATCTGCGCTTTATCCCTGAAATCCTTGCGAATACGCTGCAGCTGATTGGAGCCCAGCCCGCGGAATTTCGCCATGCCGACCGTGGGATAGTCAGCCATCAGGCCTTTGAGCTTCGCTACCTCATCCTTACGCCATTGCAACGCTCGTTTGATTTTCTTCTTCACCATGCTCGTTACCTCACGCTACCTTTACCGCCGGCCCCATGGTCGTCTTCAGGTAGACGGAGCCGATATTCTGCCACCCGCGCTCCAGCCGCGTTTCTACCGCTTTGAGCACCGCGGCCGCGTTCTCCGCGATGTCGCGCGCAGCCATGTCGCGGCGGCCCACGTTCACCCAGATCGTGGTGGTCTTCGACTTAATCCGTGCGATCTTTGCCAGGCGCTCAAGGAGCGGTGCGGGGTCGACGGCAGGCGGGAGCGGCTGCGGCATCTTGCCCCGCGGGCCCAGGATCGTGCCCAGGCTCTTACCGACCAGCGCCATGAGCGCTGTGTCTGCCACGAAGTAATCATACTTCTGAACCAGCGCCCGTGCGGTCTTCTTATCCATCTTCTTCAGCTCTTCCGGATCGATAACGTCCGCGCCGACCGCTTTGGACTTCATTGCTGCCTCACCGGATGCGAAGACGGCGATCTTCGGCTTCTTGATCTGCTTCGGTAAGACCACGTCGACCGTGATCCGGTTCTTCGGCTGCTTCAAATCAACATTCTTCAAATTGATACAGAGATCAACACTCTCAACAAATCCGCGCTCTTTTGTGCCTAACACTTCCTCCACTGCGCTCACAAGCTCTTCTGCTTCCATCTTATTCGCCTATCACCTCGTCATAGACGCCGTCACTGATCTCGCGCTGGATCTCCTTCGGGCTCTTGCCTTCGACCTTCAAGCGCATGGAGACGCAGGTGCCGACCAGCTCCTTCACCGCGGCTTTCATCGACGCGGCCAGGATCCCTTCGCGCTTCATCGCCGCAACCTTCTTCAGTTGCTCGAGCGAGATCTCGCCGGTATACTCGGTGGTCGAATCAGTCTTCGCCTTCTCGAGCCCGATCTCCTTCTTGATCAGCGCCGCCGTCGGCGGTACGCCCACCGAGATATCCACGGTATCGCCCGCGATCGTAATCTTCACGGGCACGGTCATGCCCTCGTAGGCCTTCGTCTGCTCGTTCACCTGGGCAACGATCTGCTTGATATTGACCCCTAAGGGTCCCAGCGCGGGCCCTAAGGGTGGTCCCGGGTTCGCTTTCCCCCCCTCTATCAGGACTTCAACGACATCCATCTTTCCGCTTCTCTTCTCTTCTCTTTGATCCAGTAGTGAGTATCAGGTCAGTCTGAGTGACTGGCAGGCGGGCAGGCACAGCCACGAACGCGATGAGCCGCGATACGATGCGGTGCGAGGCGATGCGAGGCCGCCTGAGCTTCTTGATAGTAGACCTTACGTTATTTTATTTCTTTACCCGTGTAGGTAGGTAATAGGAGCATAAAAAGCACTTTTTTAGCTGGGCGTTTGGCGTGCTCTCTTTGCAGCCAGGCGGCAGTACGAGGGATCTCCCCTCTTTTGAATCGAAGTGGGTGTCTCGTGGAGTAGTGAGTATATGGAAAATAGAAACAGTCGTCCTCTGTCGGGCAATAATTGTTTTAGCGGAAGAACTTGGTTTTAGAGAACGGTAACCTTGCTCAAAGAGCCCGAAAAATGCAAGACCTTAGGAGCGAGTAGAAGTGACTTTGGCAGCAAAGCCAAGCGAGCGTCAGGGCACCCGATTTTTTAAGCCCGCACACCCATCTTACAGATAGATGAGTGGTTGTTTACGACCGCAATCACACCCACCCTCACGCATCCACGCACACGAACCATGGGAGTCAACATCGGCGACCTCGTATCGCCCCGTGCAACGAAGTTAGAAGCACTTGCCGGCAAGATCGTCGCGATCGACGCGTACAATACGCTCTACCAGTTTCTGAGCATCATCCGCCAGCCGGACGGCACGCCGCTTCAGGACTCTATGGGCCGGGTCACCTCGCACCTATCCGGCCTGATCTACCGCACGTCCCGGTTATTGGAGCTGCACATGAGGCCGATCTTCGTCTTCGACGGTCAACCTTCGGAGCTGAAGACCGAGGTGATCAAGGCGCGGTCGGAGCGGCGCAGAGAAGCGCGGCAGAAATGGGAAGTGGCGAAGGTGGTGGCGCCTGAAGAGGCGCTGAAGTATGCTAAAGCATCGACGCGACTCAGCGGCGAGATCATTGAGGATGCGCACAGTCTTCTGCGGTATCTGGGCGTCCCCTGCGTACAGGCGCCGACGGAAGGGGAGGCGCAGGCCGCTTATATGGTCAATAAAGGCGATGCCGAGCTTGTCTCCTCGCAGGACTTCGACTGCCTGCTCTTCGGCGCGCCGGTGATGATCCGGAACCTTACCGCACCGCGGCGCGACGCGAAGCTCGAGCTTATCTCGTTACACGAGGTCGAAGCAGAGCACGGCATAACGCGGGCCGAACTCGTGGACCTCGCCATCCTCATCGGTACCGATTTCAACCCGGGCGTGAAGGGCATCGGAGCAAAACGCGCGCTCAAGCTCATCACAGAGCATCACGGTATCGAGCAGATCCTGGAAGCCAGTGCGCTCGCAGAGGCCGAAGGGTTAGAAGGCTACGAGCGCGTGCGTGAGATCTTCCTGCAGCCCGCGGTGAACGAGTCGTACGAGCTCGTGTGGGGCGCGGTGAACGAGGCGAAGGTGATCGAATTCCTCTGCGATGAGCACGACTTTTCCGAAGAGCGGGTGCGTAAGGCGCTCGAGAAGCTCGCGGTGCAGTCCCGGACGAACACCGGGAAGAAGACGCAACGAAGCATCGAGCAGTGGCTGTGAGCCTCAGCGCACCGGAGATAGAAAGCAAGCCAAGGATAATAAACGTCAAAAATCGTTAGTAGGGTACGGGCGGAAGTCGAAACGAGTCAGGTGGAAGTAAACGGTGCATGAAGAACGGAAAGATCGGAGCCACGAGCATATTTGCAGACTATTGCTATGAGAACGAAGCAACACTCATACATCGCGAACGGGGGTGAGATCGCAGCCGGTGCACGGGAGACACATCGTCTGCGATTCTTTCACGTTAAACCCGTACTTTTCTAATATTTCGCGGGTCATCATGCCGAGCTTCAGCAGCCGTTCTCCACTTGGTCTGGTAGCCTCTAATTCGTCTTTTCGGAGCTGCGGGATCGTGATCGGTCTGAGAATAGGAATGATGCCCATCTTCGCCAGATACTCCACACCCGCATGCACGCACTCGTCCGTTTCACCGAGTCCGATGATGAAGTTCGTGGAGACGCGATTCTTCCCAAAGACCCGCACGGCATCCCGCAACGAGTCCAGGATAAAGTCGAGAGAGGATCCTTTTCGCCCGCGGCAGACCCGTTCGAAGATCGTGCGGTCCATTGTCTCCACGTTATACTTCACCTCCACGACCCCCGCGTCCTTGAGCTGCTGTGATGAATCTTTAGTGGGATGGACTGAGACGCCGATGGGCAGGTTGAACCGCTTCAACGCTTTCACTACTTCAATCACGCGGTCGATCTCCTCCTCGGGTGTGTGCGCGATACCCGTGGTGAGCGCGATCGCCCTCAGCTTGCCCGTCTTCGCTGCCCGTTCAACCATTCCGAGGACCTCGTCCAGGGTCTTGATTTCACCCTGCAGAATGGGCACGGAGCAGAATTTGCAATCATAAACGCAGCGCTCACTCAGCGTGATATACGCCTGGTCCGGGCAGTGCGCGAGGATCTGCTCGAGCTCGCCTCGCACCAGCTCCTTGCCGTCTTTCAGGATGATCACGTCTCCATTTGCCGTGACCATCTTGAGCGGCGAATCCTTTGAGAGCTCCAGGCGCACGCGGTGCCCGTTGAATCGGAAGAAGATCGATTTGAGCCCCGTGCCGGGGCCCGCGGTGGAGACGGAGATGCCTGAGAGCACGGATTCGTCTACATCAACCGTTCCAATAGCCACCAGTTCAGCTTTGAGTTTGGCGCTCAGTTTGTTCATTTCTTTCTCGTTCACCAAAGATTTGTGAGGAATTAAAATTAGTGATACACTACCGTATGATATATCATAGATCTGTCTTATTGGATATAGATGAATACCGTGCTATAACAAGTATAGCTATAATCCGGCTAGAATTATTCTTCTTACGAATTTTTGGATTTTTTTCTTCAACCGCTTTAAATGAGCTATAAATACGAAAAGGGCTTCTCATTAATCCTTTATCCCAAACAGCTCTACCGCATTCTTCCAGAGCAATCGCTCCAGCACCTCAGGCTTGTACGAGAATCTCGTAAACTCTTCCAGACTCTGCTGTAACGGCCTCACGGGATACGACGAGCCATAGAGCATTCGATCGCCCAAATAATGGTTCGCGGCGTCTACCCAGTCCTGTGCGCCCGGGAAGCCGGGAATGAACTGGAAGAAATCGGGCACCACCCACAGGTTACCCAGCGACGCATTCGCAATCATCACCCCAATCATCTCGCGGGTGAAGGGGAACGCGCCATGCACCACGACGATCTTCAGGGTTGGGAAGTCATTCGCGACCCGCTGGATGCGATATGGCTCTGCGTACGAAATATCCGGCCCCTGCATCAAGCTGCAGGTTATATAAAGCACGCCGCCAAGCTCTGCACACTTCGCATAAATCGGATAAATGCGTTTATCATCAACGTAGCATGGTGGCGCCCACCATCCAGGATCGATCGCAACGCCCGCAAACTTCAGGTCATTGATTGTGCGCTCGATCTCCGCGACCGCCGCACTCACGTCCGTTCCGTTAATCCCTGCGAGTGCAACGGGGAATCGGTCGGGATACAGGTCACGGAGTTCTGCTATATCCTCATTTGAGGCCATACGATGCCCTGCCTGCCGGCCTACCAACACGCCCCTGGCAATACCGGCCTCATCCATCTCCGCGAAGAAGAGCTCGAGCGATTTCTGGGCCATCGATGCTGGCCGTTCGTAGCCACTGACAAGTGGGCTGCGTTTGACCGATGGCCGCGCTCCTGGCGCGGGTGCCAGCACCTGTTGCAAACTCTTGTACGGCGGCCGCACACGTGCATCAATGATCATTGCTCGGGGGATTACAGACATCTTTTCCTGCTTGAGCTCTGCGATGCAGCCTATTTCGTTCAATCGTGCGTGTCATGTTGATGAAAGTTCGAGCGAGGATATTTAAACGTTTACTATTTTCTCCTGACTAACATTTTTATTTTTTCAAAA